>JBQTIS010000392.1:0-6040 GCA_052387895.1 Rhodospirillales bacterium
CCAAGCATGTCCGGCTACAGCTTTATGCGCAACTCGGGCGGCTGGAACTGCTGATCGATCATCTTCGACCAGTCCACCTTGCCCAGATCGTGGCCCAGCAGCTTTTGGGCCTTCACCAGGTTGTCAAGTGTCTCGATGTAGATCTTGCCCATGCCCCAGTGCGGGATCTTCAGTTCGGTCGCAGGCTTCATCATCTGCTTGATTACCGTCTCCGCGACGTCCACGTCGACCTTGTAGTCGCTGGCGATGGCCTCGGCCGCTTCGCGCGGCTTGGCCGCCATGAAGGCAACCGCCTTACGCCGGGCCGTCAGCATGTTGCGCAGGAAATCGGGCCGCTCCTTGATCGCGCGCTCGGTGGTGATCGCCAGGGTATCTACCATGGCCGGCAGGACGTCGGTCGACCAGACCAGCAGCCGGTACTTGCCCTTGGATTTGGCGTAAAGCGGCTCGGCGAACGGCGCCACATCCAGCTCGCCCTTCTCCAACGCCGCCAGCCCCGGCCCGAAGCCGCCGGTCGGCAGCGTGGTCGCTTCCGTCGGCTTGTAGCCCGCGGTTTCCAGCAGCATCAGCGCCAGCGCGTGGGTGGTCGAGTTGGGATTGGTAAAGCCCAGCTTCTTGCCCTTCAGGTCCTTGATCGTCTTGATCGGCGAGTTGGGCATCACCACCCAGCCCAATTCGGCCGTGGTGTCGGTGGTGCCGGCGATGATCTTGATATCGGCGCCGCCGCGCACCGCGGCCAGGATCGCGGTCAGGCCCGCCTCGGCGAACGAAAGGTTGCCGGCCAGCATGTTGCGGATCGTGGGCGCGCCGCCGGGCGAGCTGCGGATACCCGTCACGTTGATGCCGACTTCCTTGAAGAACCCCTTTTTCCAGGCAACGCCGTACGGCATGCCGTTGGTGCCAACCCCGTAGTTGGAGATTTCGATTTCCTCGGCCGACGCCGCCGGCGCTGTCATCGCCAGGATCGCCAAGCCGGCCAGGCCGGCGCGGATTGCCTTGCGGTGTTTCATCGAGCTTTTCCTCCCAATATCCCCGGGTCGTGCGCGGCCATGATGCCAGCAGGGCCGAAGCGGGCTAGTAGCAAATTGCGCAAGCGGCCGTGGCGCAATTTTCTCCTAGAGGCGCTTGACTTGCGGGACCTTAATGCCCGGCCATGCGGTACCACTACGTAGAACGCGAGAGCGGGATCGGGGCCGGGTTCGGCGCCGATGCGCAAAGACGCGCATGACCGCGCCCGGACGGCCCGAGCAGCGCCTGGCCAACGCCCGCACCTGGGGCAGCGACCCGGTGGCGGCGCTGCTGCGCGCCATGGATATCGAATATATCGCGCTCAGTCCCGGTGCCAGCTTCCGCGGCCTGCACGACAGCCTGGTCAACTACCTAGGCAATAAGCGCCCGGAGATGCTGCTGGCGCTGCACGAGGAAAGCGCGGTGGCGATCGCCCACGGCTACGCCAAGGCGGCGGGCAGGCCGATGGCGGTGGCGCTGCACAGCAACGTGGGCCTGATGCACTCCTCCATGGCGATCTTCAACGCCTGGTGCGACCGCGCGCCGATCCTGATCCTGGGCGCGGTCGGACCGGTCGACGCGGTGCAGCGCCGGCCCTGGGTCGACTGGATCCACACCTCGCGCGACCTGGGCGCGCTGGTGCGCGGATACACCAAGTGGGACGACCAGCCGGCCTCGGTGCCGGCGGCGCTCGAGGCCATGCTGCGCGCGCGCATCATCGCCACCACGCCGCCGCAGGGGCCGGTGTTCGTGTGCCTGGACGCGGGGATGCAGGAACAGCTGATCGACGGCGCCGTCGAGTTGCCGCCGGTCCAGCGCTTCAAGACGCCCGAGCCGGCCGACCCGCCGGATGAAGCGGTTCAACGCGCGGCGGCGATCCTCGGCGCCGCCCGGAACGCGGTGATTCTGATGGGCCGCGTGTCGGCTGACAAGGCGGATTGGGACCGCCGCGTCGCCCTAGCCGAGCGGCTGAACGCGCGCGTAGTCACCGACCTGAAATGGGGCGCGGTGTTCCCGACCGCGCATCCGCTGCATCCGTTTCCGCCTGGCCTTTACATCAACGCCGACGCCTATGCCGCCCTTGGCGACGCCGACGCGATCCTGAGCCTGGATTGGATCGACCTCGCCGGCACGCTGCGCCAAGCGTGCGCCGGTGCGCTGCCCAAGGGCAGGGTGATCCAATGCTCGCTGGACCAGTACGTCCATGGCGGCTGGAACATGGACTACCAGGGCCTGCCGCCGGCGGATGTATCGATCCTCGCCGCGCCCGACCGCATGGCGGCTAAGCTGCTCGGCGCGCTCGGGTCTCGCAAGTCGGAGCGTCCGGCTTGGACGCCCAGCGTGGTCGCGGCGCCGGCGGCGGGCGCAAAATCGCCGTCGGCCGCTCTCACCGTGGCGAGCTTGGCGCAGCATTGCGCCGACGCGCTGGCTGCGCATCGCCCTTGCTACATACGCCTGCCCATCGGCTGGCCGGGCGAGCATTGCCGCTTCGCCGAACCGATGGATTTCCTGGGCTACGACGGCGGCGGCGGCATCGGCTCGGGCCCGGGCATGGCGGTGGGCGCCGCGCTGGCGCTGCGCGGCAAGGACCGCCTGCCGGTCGCGATCCTGGGCGACGGCGACTACCTGATGGGCCTGACCGCGCTGTGGACCGGCGTGCATTGCCGCATCCCGGCGCTGATTGTCGTCGCCAACAACCAATCCTTCTTCAACGACGAACTGCATCAGGAACGAATGGCACAGGTCCGCGGCCGGCCGGTTGAAAACCGCTGGATCGGCATGCGCATGAGCGACCCGCCGCTCGACCTCGCCATGCTGGCGCGCGGCCAGGGCGCGGTCGGCATCGGTCCGGTCGCGACCGCGGCCGAGCTCAAATCGGCGCTGAAGCATGGGATCGACGAGGTGCGACGCGGCCGATTGTGCGTGATCGACGTGCGCGTGGCTCCGGAATACGCGCGCGCCACGTCGTCGGCGCTGACTCGCCAGGCGCCCGCCTATCGCTGATGGGCTATGACGTCGGATTCGACCGGCAGCGGTGCCAGATTTCCGGTGACTTCAGCGGCGGCTTGACCGCGGCGTCAGGCCACATCAGCTGCACCGTGTCCTCGTTCAAAAGGATCATCTGCACGGTCTGGCCGGCGCCCGGCTCGGTCGCAGGGATGACATAGGAAAAGGCGTGGCGGGTGTAGTGGCCTTGAATGCCGTTGCCGCCGACCGTGATGATGCTGGGTCCGCGGATCGCCATTTGCCGCCCATCGGACTGGCACCAGTCGCCATCTATGGCGTCGGCGCGCGCCGCAGCAGCCGCCGCCGCCATGGCGGCGCAGAACAGCAGAATGGACATCGATCGCGCGGTTCTCATGGCCGGTTCCCCCGAAGTGCGACGCTCAAGCATAGCGCCAAGCCGGCGGAGCCGTCATAATCCGGCGCCGAGCGGCAGCGGCTTGACCGGCGGCTGGGCGCGCAGGCGGCCTGCCGCTTCCAGGCCGATGCCGCGTGCTCGCGCCACGATCTCGGCGGCGGCCGGACCGCAGACGCGGCCCTGGCAGCGCCCCATGCCGACGCGGCTGAACGTCTTGGCGCGGTTCATCTCTCCGGCGCCTAAGTCGCCCAGCCAGCGCCTGAACTCCCCCGCCGTCACCCCTTCGCAGCGGCAGAGGATCGTATCATCGGCCGCGCCGCGCGCGAGCTCCACAGGAAACGGAAACGCCGTTTCGAGTCCGCGCCGGAAGCGCGCGAGCCGCGCCTGAGCGCGCGCGATCGCGGCCAGCCGCGAGCGGTCCGCGGCAACGCCCAGATCGGCAAGTAGCGCCAGGGCCGCGCGCTCGCCGGCCAGCGCCGCGCCTTGCGCGCCGCCGATGCCCGCGCCGTCGCCGCATAGATAGACGCCGGAAACGGCGGTGCGGCCGTCGGCGTCGGTCTGGGGCAACCATTGCCGCTGCGCCGGGTCGAAACGAAAATCCGCTCCGGCTAGGTCGGCAAGCTGCGTTTCGGAACGAAGGCCCCAGCCCAATGCCAGCGCATCGCACGCCGTCGCGCGCTCGGCGCCGCCGGCCGTGCGCCAAACCAGGCGCTCGATGCCGCCGGTCCCTTCCACGCGCAGCGGGATTGCGCCGTTGGCGATCTTGACGCCGCGCGCCATCAGCCAGGCGACGTAATAGAGGCCCTTGGCGAAGGTGACGCCGCCCCACAACAACCTCGCCGCGGCCCTGAGCTTGGCCATGCGGGGTGCCGTATCCAGCACTGCCGCCACGTCTGCCCCCGCCCTGGCGTATTGATAGGCGACAAGATGGAGCAGGGGCGAGGAACCCAGAAACGCGACCCGCCGGCCGATGGCGCAACCCTGGTGCTTGAGGGCGATCTGCGCGCCGCCTAGGGTGAAGACTCCGGGCAGCGTCCAGCCCGGGAATGGCACGATCCGGTCCGTTGCCCCGGTAGCCAGCAGCAGCGCGTCGTACGGAACGGCGCGGTTCCGTCCATCCGCGTCCAGGACAAGCGCGCGGTTCTTCTCCAATCCCCATACCAACGCACCGGGAAGATGCTCGATCGCGGCGCCGAGGACGTCGAATTCGGCGTGGGCGGCGCGGGCCGCACGGGAGTCGAAGCCATAGAGCTCGCGCGGCGCGCGGGTGAAACCGGCGGGCGGGCGGCGGAAGATCTGGCCTCCGCTTGCCGGCGCCTCGTCGATCACCAGCGGTCTCAAGCCCGCGCGCGCCAGCACCGCAACGGCGCGGGTTCCCGCCGGTCCCGCCCCGACCACGACGACGCGGCGTGCGCCGCCGTCAGCCGTCATCGCCGCCGTTCGTGCGCACGCGCATGCCGTCGCTGAGATAGGTCGTGCAGGCGCGCAGGCATTCGCCGCCTTCCAGACGCACCCAGCAATCCTGGCATGCGCCCATCAGGCAGAACCCGGCGCGGGGCGTGTCGTCGAACTCGCCGCGTCTCAGCCGCCGCGCGTTGACCAGGATCGCGGTCAACAGCGTGTCGCCATACAACGCCTCGGCCGGCGCGCCGTCGATGAAAAAGCCGATCCGCCGGCGTCCGCGCTCGGCCAGGCGATAGAACTGGAAAGATTTCATGACGCTTGAGCGCCGCGCGTTCCGTGAGCGATGGTCGCGCCATTTTAGGCGCGGGGACAGGGTTTGTCAGCGCGGAGCTTCGGTGCGGAATGGGGCTTGGAAAAGTGTCGGCCGACCGTCGCCCTTGAGAGAGGAGAGGCGCCCTAGCCGGCCGATCACTCGTACTGCATTCGGAACGGATCCGAAGATCCGTTGCGGCAACGCGGACTACTTCCGCTTCGCCTTCCTCTTCTTTGCCTTCTTTTTGGCTTTACGCTTTGCCATACTGCATTCTCCCCTGCTCATTGGGTGAAAGAGACCGCGCCGCGCTCGCGCCGCCGTCCCGATGGCGTCGATACCGTCTTGCGCAACCATTTTCAATTGGAAACGTCGATGTGTGTCCCTGGCGAACGTGTACGCGAAACCTTGTGGCGAAGCGGCATCGCGAATTTGCAAGCGGAATTTACGCGCGTATTCGCCGGCCGCGTCGCACGCGCGTGCGCCGCGAGCAATGCGCGAAACCTTTATACGAAAAGGATTTTGTGGAACGCGCGCCGGCGCCGGCGCGCCCGCCGCGCATTGCGCGCCGCGCTGACGCCGCTCGCCGCGCGGTAAGTCCCGGAACGCGCTTGAGTATCGGGCCGCGCGCGGCGGGCGAACGCGATGTTTTTCGCGATTCGTCGCGGCGTGGAGGCGTCAATTCGGTTAAACTGATTCGCTTTTACCGCATCCGGCGGCGTCGCGGCGACGCCACGATTGTCGCCGTAGCGTCGCGGCGCGGGGAACGAAGGGGCATCACCATGACGAACGCGGCGTCCGAACGGCGGGCCTTGCTGCGCGAGCACTATCTGATGAAAGCGCTGTCCGAGGAAGAAATGGACCGTATGATGCACTTCAGCACCCTGCACAGCTACAAGCCGAACGAGGTGATCTTCCGCCGCGGCGACCCCGGCGAAGGCATGATGGCGGTGCTG
>JBQTIS010000393.1:0-1857 GCA_052387895.1 Rhodospirillales bacterium
CGTGGCCCTGGTGCTGGAGGAGATGGGCGTCGACATCATCGAGGGCGGATTTCCGATCGCCTCGCAGGGCGATTTCGAGGCGGTCCAGGCGGTCGCCGCGAAGGTCAGGACCTCCACCGTCGCGGGCCTGGCGCGCGCCGGCCGGAAGGACATCGACCGCGCCTGGGAGGCCCTGACGAAGGCCAAGCGCCCGCGCATCCACACCTTCCTGTCCACCTCGCCGCTGCACATGAAATACAAGCTGCAGATGGAGCCGGCGGCCGTGCACCAGGCCGTGATCGACAGCGTGACCTACGCGCGCAATCTGTGCGACGACGTGGAGTGGTCGCCCGAGGACGGATCGCGCACCGAGCGCGATTTCCTGTGCCGCACCGTGGAAAGCGCGATCAAGGCCGGGGCCCGCACCATCAACATTCCCGACACGGTGGGCTATGCCGTGCCCTCGGAATTCGCCGAGCTGATCGCCATGCTGTTCGAGAGCGTGCCGAACATCGACAAGGCGGTGGTATCGGTGCATTGCCACAACGACCTGGGCCTGGCCGTGGCCAATTCGCTGGCCGCCGTGGGCGCCGGCGCCCGGCAGGTGGAATGCACCATCAACGGCCTGGGCGAGCGCGCGGGCAACGCGGCGCTGGAGGCGAACGTCATGGCGCAGCGCACGCGCCACGACAAGTTGCCCTATACCACAGGCGTCACGACCGAGCACATCACCAAGGCCTCGCACCTCGTCTCCACCATCACGGGCTTCGCGGTGCAGCCGAACAAGGCGATCGTGGGCGCCAACGCCTTCGCGCATGAATCGGGCATCCACCAGGACGGGATGCTGAAGCACGCCGGCACCTACGAGATCATGACGCCGGAATCCGTGGGCTTGAACCGCTCGACCCTGGTGATGGGCAAGCATTCGGGCCGGCACGCCTTCCGCTCCAAGCTGAAGGAACTGGGCTTCGAGCTGGGCGACAACGCGCTGGAGGACGCCTTCAAGCGCTTCAAGGACCTGGCCGACAAGAAGAAGAACGTCTACGACGACGACCTTGTGGCGCTGGTCGAGGACGAGGTTGTGCGCGATCATCAGCGCCTGAAATTCGTCTCGCTGCAGGTGATGTGCGGCTCGCGCGGGCCGCAGATGGCGGACCTGGAATTGGAGATCGACGGGACCGTCCACAACGTGCAGGCGCGCGGCGACGGGCCGGTCGACGCCACGTTCAACGCGATCAAGAAGCTGGTGCCGCACACCGCGCAGCTTCAGCTGTTCCAGGTGCACGCGGTAACCGAAGGCACCGACGCGCAGGCCAAGGTGACCGTGCGCCTGGCCGAGGACGGCAAGAGCGTCAACGGCCAGGGCGCCGATACCGACACGCTGGTGGCCTCGGCGCGCGCCTATATCCACGCGCTCAACAAGCTATTGACGAAACGGGAGAAAACGGCGCCGGCGGCGCTCACGGCTTGACCGACGGGCCGCGCCCCGCGCCTTGAAACGGCCTCGAAGGGGGGCTAGGAATCCTGCCATGTCCGGCCCTCCGTGGCGCGCTCGCCGCGGGGGGTCGTTCGGCGCTAAGGGGGCCCCGGGAACGGGCCGAACAAGAACGAACGGAACGGGAAAGAAGCACGGATGTTTTCACGCATCTTGGGGATGCTGTCCGCCGACATGGCGATCGACCTGGGCACGGCGAATACCCTGGTCTACGTCAAGGGGCGCGGCATCGTCCTCAATGAGCCGTCGGTGGTGGCAATCGCCGAGGTGCGCGGCCGCAAGCATGTGCTGGCGGTCGGCGACGGGGCGAAGATGATGCTTGGCCGCACACCAGGCAACATCTCGGCCATCCGACCCTTGCGGGACGGCGTCATCGCCGACTT
>JBQTIS010000394.1:0-5651 GCA_052387895.1 Rhodospirillales bacterium
GACGCCGCCAGCACCGCCGAGGCATGGCCGTCGCGGATGCCCGCGACCAGGTGATCGAGCGTGCCCACGCCGCCCGAGGCGATCACCGGCACGGTTACGGCGTCGGACACAGCGCGGGTCAGCGCCACGTCGAACCCCTCGCCGGTGCCGTCGCGGTCCATCGAGGTGAGCAAAATCTCGCCCGCGCCCGCTTGCGTCATGCGTCTGGCCCAATCCACGGCGTCCAGCCCCGTGTCGTTGCGCCCGCCATGGGTGAAGACGCGCCACTTGCCGGGCGCCGCCTGCTTGGCGTCGATCGCCACGACGATGCATTGCCGGCCGAATTTCTCGGCCGCCGCCGCCACGAAACCGGGGTCCCGCACCGCCGCCGTGTTGATCGACACCTTGTCCGCCCCGGCCAGCAGCAGCTTGCGCACGTCCTCGACCGTGCGCACCCCGCCGCCCACGGTCAACGGCATGAAGCATTGCTCGGCCGTGCGGCGCACTACGTCGAAGATCGTGTCGCGGTTTTCGTGGCTGGCGGTGATGTCGAGGAAGCACAGCTCGTCCGCGCCCGCCGCGTCGTAGGCGTTGGCCTGTTCCACCGGATCGCCCGCGTCGACCAGGTCGACGAAGCGCACGCCCTTGACCACGCGGCCGTCCTTCACATCCAGGCAGGGGATGACGCGCGCGCGCAGCATCGTCAGCCCGCGAGCGCGGCCAGCGCCGCCTTCAAATCAAGCCTTCCGTCGTACAGCGCGCGGCCGCAGATCACGCCGTCGAGGTTGGGCGCGGCGCGCTTCAGCGCCTGGATGTCCTTAAGCGACGACACGCCGCCCGAGGCGATCACGGGCATGGGCGCGGTTTTCGCGAGCGCGGCGGTGGCGGCGAGGTTCGGGCCCTGCATCGCCCCATCGCGGTCGATGTCGGTGAAGATCAGCGCGGCCGCGCCGGCGCCGGCGAAGCGCCGGGCGAGCTCGTCCATCGTCGTCGCGCTGGTTTCGGTCCAGCCCTTCACGGCCACCTTGCCGTCGCGCGCGTCGACCGCCACGGCCACGCGGCCGGGGTATTTCGCGCAGGCGCGGCGCACCAACGCGGGGTCTTCGAGCGCCGCCGTGCCCAGCACCACGCGCGCCACGCCGCGGCCGAGCCAAGCGTCGATCGCCGCTTCGTCGCGGATGCCGCCGCCCAGCTGCACCTTCGCCTTGACCGAGGCGAGAACGCCCTCGACCGCCCGGAAGTTGACCGAGCGCCCCGCGACCGCGCCGTCCAGGTCCACGACGTGGAGCCAGGCGCAGCCGGCCGCGGCGAAGGCGCGCGCCTGTGACGGCGGATCGGGGTTGTAGACCGTGGCCTTGGCCATGTCGCCGCGCAAAAGGCGCACGCAGGCGCCGTCCTTCAGGTCGATCGCCGGATAGAGGATCACGCGGCCGGTCCTACGGGCGCCAGTCCAGGAAATTGCCGATCAGCCGCAGGCCCGCTTCCTGGCTCTTCTCGGGATGGAACTGCGTGCCGGCCAGGTTGCCCCGGCGCAGCGCCGCGGTGACGGGGCCGCCGTATTCCGCGCTGGCCGCCACGTCTTCCGCGCGCGAGGGATAGAGATTGTAGGAATGCACGAAATACATCGGCGTGCCGCTGGGCAGGCCCTTGAACAGCGGCTCGCCGTCGCGCACGGCGATGTCGTTCCAGCCCATGTGCGGGACCTTGAGCCCCTCGCGCGGCTCGATCGCGCGCACCTCGCCCTCGATCCAGCCCAGGCCCTCGTGGACGCCGAATTCGACGCCGCGCTCGGCCATCAGCTGCATGCCGACGCAAATGCCGAGGAACGGCCGGCCGCGCTTTCCGACCGCCTCTTCCAACGCCGCGCGCATGCCGCCTATCGCCAGCAACCCGTTCATGCAATCGGCGAAGGCGCCGACGCCGGGCAGCACCACCCGGTCGGCCTTCAGCACCTCTTGCGGATCGGCGGTGACGACCACGCGCTCGCTCAAGCCCCGGTCGCGCGCCGCGCGCTCGACCGCCTTGGCGGCCGAACGCAGATTGCCCGAGCCGTAATCGATGATCGCGACCGACTCCGCCATGGCGCGGATTTCGTTCCGTCAGCCGCGGCCGATGGCCGCAAGGTCGGCGAAGCGCCGCGCCGCCGCGTCGCGGCCCGCGCCGCCCACCACGCCGGCCTCGCGCCAGCCGCGGCGGCCAAGCGCCCGGCGGCGGGCGTCGTTGGCCTCGGCCGCGAACAGCACGGCGAAGGCCAGCCACGCGGCGGCGAACGCGAACGCCATGCCCGGCGCCGCGCGCGCGGCGAATGCCAGCAGGGCCAGCACCGCGATCCACAGAACCGACGCCAGCCACAGCCGGCGATAGAGCGACCACAGCGGCCCTAAAAACAGCGCCGGCCAGGCGAAACCCTCCTTCACCAGGACCGCCGCGCCGGCCTCGCCCTCGGGCTTGAGATGCACGGTATAGACGCGCATGCCGGCGCTGCTACAGCACGCCCTTGGTCGAGGGCACGGCGCCGGTCTGGCGCGGGTCGGGCTCGACCGCCTGGCGCAGCGCACGCGCCAGGCCCTTGTAGCAGCTCTCGACGATGTGGTGGTTGTTCTCGCCGTAGATGTTCTCGACGTGCAGGGTCACGCCCGCGGCTTGGGCGAAGGCCTGGAACCATTCCTTGAACAGCTCGGTGTCCATCTCGCCCAGCTTCGGCTTGGAGAATTTCACCTTCCAGATCAAATATGGCCGGTTGGACGCGTCCAGCGCCACGCGCGTCAGCGTCTCGTCCATCGGGATCAGCGCGTCGCCGTAGCGCCTTATGCCGGCGCGCTCGCCCAGCGCCTTCGACACGGCCTGGCCGATGACGATGCCGGTGTCCTCGGTGGTGTGGTGGAAATCGATATGCAGGTCGCCCTTGGCCTCGAGCTCGATGTCGATCAGGCTGTGGCGCGAGAGCTGCTCCAGCATGTGGTCCAGGAAGCCGATGCCGGACTTGACCGCGTAGCGGCCGGTGCCGTCGAGATTGACGGTGGCGGCGATCCTGGTCTCCTTGGTGCTGCGCTCGACGCGCGCCTGGCGTGCGGGCATGGCGTCCCCTGGCGGGCTTGAGGAAAATCCTTTTCGCGCCGGGGTTTTAGCAGGATTGCCGGCCCCGGGACAGGGGCTTTGAGGGCGGCCAAAACTTGCGCTAAGCTCAAACAAAACAACGATAAACGAGGGGAGCATGCCGGCCCGCCCGCGTTCGGCCCCAGCCTTATCCGCGCCCGCCTTGCTCGCGGCGGTGCTGGCCGTCGGGATGGCCGCGGCCGCGGCGCAGGGCCAGCAGCTCCAGCCCGTCGATTTCGCCGCGAACAAGATCAACATCCGGCACGGGACCACGATCGGCAAGCCGACCTGCGGCCACGAGCGCGAGTTCAAATGGACCTCGGGCTGGATGAACGAGCGCAGCCGCGAGTTCCGGGACAGTTTCCTCGATGCCGCCAGCGCCAGCGGCATTCCGACCGTGGCGTCGTCCAGCTCGGTTTTTTCCTCCGCCGGCGTCGGTCGCCAGCAAAACGCCCAATTCCTGGTGGCATCGGCGATCGCGCATATCGACTTCGAGGGCTGCCTGTACACCGGCTATTCGCGGGGCAAGATCGCCGTGATCGTGGACTGGGAAGTGTTTTCGCCGCTGGAAGACAAGGTCGTCTACCGCGAGCGCACCAATGGGGCATTCGCCACCAAGGACAAGTCGGACGATCTTTTCTCGTACTACGTCGCCTATGCGTATCGCGACGCGGCGAACAAACTGATGCGCTCGGCGGGGTTCCGCCAGGCGATCGCGCGCGCGCCCGGCGCCGGCGTCGAGCCGGCCGCGCCCGTGGTCGGCGAACGCTGGCTGCTGCCCGCGTTGCAGCCGTTCCAGGCGCCGCTGCAGCAGAATATCGACTACATCACGAACGCCGCCGTTACCATCGACACCGGCCGCAGCCATGGCTCGGGATTCTTCCTGACGCCCGACGGCTGGATCATGACCAACGCGCATGTCGCGCGCGGCAGCAGCGTCGTCAAGGTCGTCCTGGCGGACGGGCGGTTCGTGTACGGCCAGGTCGTACGCACGCACGACGCGCGCGACGTGGCGCTGATCAAGGCCGACGGGACGGGATACCCGGCGCTGCCCTTGCGGCTTTACCCCGTCCGGCTGACCGAGGAGGTCTATGCCATCGGCACGCCGGTGGACAAGAAGCTGCGCGCGTCGGTGACGCGCGGCATCGTCAGCCAGTTCCGCACCAACGAGCGCCGTCTCGTCGACATCCAGGCCGACGTAACCACCCACGGCGGCAGCAGCGGCGGCCCGCTGATCGACGGGTTCGGCAACGTCGTCGGCATCACCTACGCGGGCGCCGGCGGTGCGCGCACGGCCCAGGGAAAGAACCTGGGCTCGGGCATCAACTTCTTCATCCCCATCGCCGACGCGTTGGAGAAGCTGAACCTGCAACTAGGCGTCCAGTGACCGGCCGGGCTTGATCCGCCGGCCCCGCGCCCCCAGATTCACTGCTACCTTCCTCAGCCGCGCTCGAACCGGGAATCCAAAGCGAATGTCCGATTCTTCCAAGCCACCGATGCACGGCACGACCATCCTTTGCGTCCGCAAGGACGGCCGGGTGGTGGTGGCCGGCGACGGCCAGGTCAGCCTGGGCCAGACCGTGATCAAGGCCACGGCCAAGAAAGTGCGCCGCCTGGGCAAGGGCCAGGTGATCGCGGGCTTCGCCGGGGCCACGGCCGACGCCTTCGCCCTGTTCGAGCGGCTGGAGGCGAAGCTGGAGCAGCATCCCGGCCAGCTCGCGCGCGCCTGCGTGGAGCTGGCCAAGGACTGGCGCACCGACCGGTATCTGCGCCGGCTCGAAGCCATGATGGCGGTGGCCGACAAGGACGTGTCGCTGGTGCTGTCGGGCACCGGCGACGTGCTGGAGCCCGACGACGGGCTGATCGGCATCGGCTCGGGCGGGCCTTACGCGCTGGCCGCCGCCCGCGCGCTGATCGGGCAGGACGGGCTCGACGCCGAGGCGATCGCGCGCCGGGCGATGAAGATCGCCGCCGGCATTTGCGTCTATACCAACGAAAACCTCACCCTCGAGACGCTTTGACCGTGGCCCAGCCAACCACCGCCTTTAGCCCGCGCGAGATCGTGGCCGAGCTGGACCGCCACATCGTCGGCCAGAACGACGCCAAGCGCGCCGTGGCGATCGCGCTGCGCAATCGCTGGCGCCGCCAGCAACTGCCCGAGGGCTTGCGCGAGGAGGTGCTGCCCAAGAACATCCTGATGATCGGCCCCACCGGCGTGGGCAAGACCGAAATCGCGCGGCGCCTGGCTCGATTGGCCCAGGCGCCGTTCATCAAGGTCGAGGCCACCAAGTTCACCGAGATCGGCTATGTCGGCCGTGACGTGGAGCAGATCGTGCGCGACCTGATGGAGATCGCGCTGATGAACACCCGCGAGCGGATGCGCAAGGAAGTGGCGGCCAAGGCCGAGCTGCGCGCCGAGGAGCGGGTGATCGACGCGCTGGTGGGCGAGAATTCCACGGTCGAGACGCGCCAGAAGTTCCGCAAGATGCTGCGCGAGGGCCAGTTGGCGCAGAAGGAGATCGAGGTGCAGGTGGCCGACAGCGGCGGCGGCCTGCCGACCTTCGACATTCCCGGCA
>JBQTIS010000395.1:0-8147 GCA_052387895.1 Rhodospirillales bacterium
CCGCGCCGCGGCCAGATAGCGCCACGGCGTGCCGGGATCGAGCGCGTCGAACGGCCAGCAGGTCGCCAGCACCAGCCACGACCCGCCGTCCTCGGTCGCGGCGGGCAGCCGCGCCCGGTCGGCATGCACCACCCGCTTTTCCACGACGCGGAAGCGATGCGCCGCGCCGCTGGGCAGTTCCAGCTCGGCGGTGTCGCCGGGCCTGAGCTTTTCAAGAAAGGCGAAATGCGTGTCGCGGTGGCCGGTCAGCACGGCAACGCCGGGCCTGCCCGGTGCTGCGCTGCCGTCGAGCTGCGCCGGTCCGAAGGCGAGCGTGCGGCCGCTGGCATGGGCCAGCACGATCTGGTCCACGCGCAGCTCGGGCACCGTCAGCCGCGCGACCGGATAAGTGTCGGCCCAGGGCCAGGGCGGCGTTTCGCGTTCGCCGTTTCTGGCCGCCGCCCAGGCGCGGTGGATCAGCAATTGCGCCGCCCAGGCCTTGGCGTGGATGTAGAGGCCCTTGCCCAGCAAGCCGCCGCCGGCGATCGCGAAGCCGAGGGCGACGATCAGGGCGACCCGTTGCAGCCGTTTGTCGGATGCCCCCCGCCCTAACCCTCCCCCGCTACGCGCGACGTTGGTCGCGCGTGGGAGGAGGGGATTGGTTTTTTCAGTGTCCCCCCTCCCACCGCTCGATGGCCAAAGCCGTCGAGCGAGGCGGCAGGGGGATAGGGGGAGGGGGTGGGCGTCCGCGACCAGGCTCATGCCACGTACCGATCGCGCGTCAGCATCAGCAAGAAGACCGCAAGCCCCAACAGCATCGCGCCGGTCAGCATCAACAGGCCGGCGGGGGTGGCGGTCTGCGGCAGACCGAGGGCGCCGCCGCCGAACACCGCGGCGAAGTTCCAGCCCCGTGGCAGGTTGGCCGGCATCGCCCCGCCTGTCAGGTCGGCGGTCTCGGGCCGCGCCGGGGTCGCGTCCACCGCCACCAGGCTGGTATGACGCGTGACGATATTGTGCCTCAGCGCGATCTGTACGATCTGCCCGCGCACCGCGTCCGGTTCCGCCCCCGCGGCCGCGCTGTCGTCCAGCGCCTCGACCTTGGCCCGCGCCCACAGCACGGGGATGCCGGCGGGCGCATCGTCTTCGGCCTTGAGCGTCAGTTCCTGCCGCCACGGCTTGCCCGCGATCCTGCCGGTCAGCACCGCCGGGCCGGCGGCGCTTTTCGCCAGCCTGGCCGCGACCGCCACCGGCTCGCCCTGGTAGAGGTCGGGCAGGGGATCGGGCAGAGCGTCCACGGCGTTGCCGGCGCTGTCCGGCCATTGCACGGCAAGGTCGGTGACGGCGGGGCGCTCCAGGCGCTGGAACAGCCGCTCCATGCGCTCGGCCACCTGCTCGGGCTTGCCGATGAACACGGCGCTGCCGCGCCCGATCTCCGCCGCCTTGCGCATGAAATAGCCGTTGGGCGCCGAGCCGATGCCGACGGTGAACAGCCGCGTGTCGCCCAGGCGCGGTCGCACGCGCTCCAACAGCTCGGCGTCGTTCGCCACCGCCCCGTCGGTCAGGAAGATCGCCTGGCGCAGCCGCGTGGGGTCGGTGTTGCCGTCCAGCGCCAGATCCAGCGCCGCGCGCATCTCGGTGCCGCCATTGGCTTGCAGCCGCCCGACCCAGGCCAGCGCGCGCTTGAGGAATTCGGACGTGGCTGGCTCCGCGCGAACAAACAATCGCCGCGCCTTGTCGTTGAACTCGATGACGTTGAACAAATCGGCCGGCTTCAGGCGGTTCAACGCGAGCGCCAGCGCCTGCTTGGCCTGCTTGATGGATTCGCCGTGCATCGAGCCCGAGGTGTCGATGACGAAGATCGCCTCGCGCGGCAGGCGCGCGGCGTCGTCTGCGGGGCTCGCGGGCGGCATCACCGTCAGCAGGGCGTAGCGCGCGTCGGCGCCGGACTCGGCGAACACGCGCGCCAGCGGCTCGGCCGTGGGCGCGGGGAACCATTCCAGCTCGAAATCATGGTCGGCGGGCGCGGCGCCTCCGGCCAGCATTACCCGCCACGAGCCGTCGGCCTGCTTCTCTGCCTTGACCGCGTGGAACGGGCTGTTCACCCGCGCGATCGCGAAGCCGGGGTCGAGCCGCACGGCGATCTCGACCGGATTGATCGGTCCCAGGGCGGGATGGACCACCGGCGGCGCGACGCGCATCCGGTCTGCCGGCGTCGATCGCGGAGCTGCCGCGTCCAGGCCCGCCACCTCAGTTGGACCGGGCGCGTAGCGCGGGCCCACCACCATCGGGAAGCGCAGGCGATAGGTGGCGCCGTCGCGCTCGACGGGCTGCGCGTAGCTCAGGTGCACCTCGATCTCCTCGCCCGGCGCGATATTGGCGAGCGAGGCGGTGAACACGTTCGGCCGCTCCTGCTCCAGCAGGCTCGCACGGCGCCCCGAATCGCGCGCCCGGTCGAAATCCTTCTTCGCCTGCTCGCGTTCGGCCACGCGGCCCTCGATCGCGCGGCCGCCCACGGTCATGCGCAAGGCGTCCACGGCCGCGTTCTCCGGCAGCGGGAACACGTACACGCCGATCAGCCAGTCCGCCGTGGCGTTCTTGAAGCGCTGCGCCACCCCTACGCGGGCCGACACGCCGCCGACGCCGATCTCGACCTCGGTCGAAAGCGTGGGCACGGGAATGTAAAGCCCGCTCGACTTGTCCCGGTACAGCAGCGCACCACCGCCCGACTCGGCGGGGTGCCGCAGGCCCGCGCTTGCGCCGGGCGCGGCCTGGGCCTGCCCGAAGGCCAAGCCCAGCGCCAGCAGCAGCAGCGCCAGCAGGGCATTGAACAGATTGTCGCAGAAGATGGATAGAGGACTCGGCGAAGCGGCGGCCGCCGATAGTGTCATGGGAAGTCCCTCCGGTTTAATGGGCGAGGGGATGAAGGCCCGCCTTCCGCATCCAACCGGGCCGGCATGGCGGCAGAACGTCAGCACCGGGGCATTCCGCGGCAGATATCGAGGCGGCCGGCGGCGGTTTGTGGCGTTGATCGGGCGGTCCTGGGGCGGCCAGTGCCGCCACCGAAGCGCCACGGAGGCTCGAAACCGGTGCGTGCGAACCTGGCCGCGGACCTCGGCGCAACGATTTTTGACGCTATTTCAGCGTAGTAGGGCCAAAAGTCGAGAGCTCGCGGGCTGGGAAATGGATTGATCGTTAAAGGTTCGTTCAGGAAACGCCGGTAGCCTTGTCGGGTTTACGGCCAAGGACACCATGCCGAAAGCCGACCGCCCGTCTGGCCGCGAGGGCATGCGTTTCAGCGCTCTGGGACACATTGCGCTGCTGGGGTTCTGCGTCCTCGTCGGGGTCGCGGTCGGGCGCAACGTCGAAGACCATCTGACCACGACCTTCATCGACCGTTCCGGCCGCGAAGCGGCCACGGCGCTCGAACTGGTCGATGCCTTCGTCGGCGCGTATACCGCCGAGCGCGAACGCCTGGACGCTGGCGAAGCTGCGGAGCCGGCCGCTTTCCGCGCGCACGGGTTGGCGCGGTTCGCCGCCAGCCAGCCCAACCGGGACAGCCTGCGCGTCGTGTCGGTGGGGATGCCGGGGCGCTACGTCGCCACCGCGCCCTACGACCAGGCGTTGGCCGCGCAGATGGAAGCGCTCGCCGCCGCCAAGACCGACGCCGCCGCCACCGGCCTGGCCGTATCGAACGGCCGGAAGGCGCTGCGCACCGTCCTGCCGATGATCGCCGACCAGCAGAGCTGCATCGACTGCCACAACGCCATGCAGGCTCCGGCGCCGACCTGGAAGCTGGGCGACATGATCGGCGCGCTGGTGGTCGATCGGCCGGCCGATGCCGCCCTCGGCGAAGCCCAGCGCGACGCCGTGATCGCCGGCGGGGCCACCGCCGCCGGCGGCTATCTGATCGTGTTCATAACGCTGCTGCTGGCCGGCCGGCGCGACCGCATGCAGCGGCGCCTTCGGATCACCGCCGACCAGCGCATTGTCGGCGCGATCGAAAACCTGTCGGCCGGCGTGGCGCTGTTCGACAAGGACGATCGCCTGATCGCCGCCAATCCGGCCTACCGCCGCACGCATACGGTCATCGCCGACATCCTGGTGCCCGGCGTGCCGTTCGAGACGATCCTGCGCACCAACGTCAAGCGCAGCCGCTTCGACCTGGGCATGGACGAGGCCGAGGAGTACGTGAAACGGCGGCTGGCGCAGCACCGCGATCCCGGCGCGCCGGTGGAGCGGCGCTTGAACGACGGCCGCTGGGAGCAAGTGCGCGAGCAGCGCCTGGCCGACGGCGGCATCTCGCTGGTGATCCTCGACATCACCGCCGAAAAGGAGCGCGAGGCGGCGCTGGAGCAGGCCAAAGTGGCGGCCGAGACCGCCAGCCGCGCCAAGACCCAGTTCCTGGCCAATGTCAGCCACGAGCTGCGCACGCCGCTCAACGCCATCATCGGCTTCGCCGAGATCGTGCAGATGCAGCTGTTCGGCCCCAACGCGATGCAGCGCTATGCCGGCTACGCCAAGGACATCAACGACAGCGCCCGGCACCTGCTCGCGGTGATCAACGACATTCTGGACATGTCCAAGATCGAGGCAGGACGCTACGAACTCGAAATGCAGGAAACCTCGGTGGCCGACCTGGCGGACGCGTGCCTGAAGATCGTGCGCGGCCGCGCGGCCGAGGGTGGGGTGAGAGTCGCCCGCGACCTGCCCGATGGCCTGCCCACGGTCGTCGTGGACCCGCGGGCGATGAAGCAGATCCTGCTCAACCTGCTGTCCAACGCCATCAAGTTCACGCCCGAAGGCGGCAAGCTCACCCTGGGGGTGCGGCTCGGGGCCGACGGCGGCATGACCATCCGGGTTTCCGACACCGGAATCGGCATCTCGCCCGAGGAACTGGCGCGGGTGTGCGAGCCGTTCCACCAGGCCGACGCCAGCCTGGCGCGCCGGCACGAGGGCACGGGCCTGGGCCTGTCGATCAGCCGGCGGCTGATCGAGATGCACGGCGGCGGCCTAGAGATCGAAAGCGCCGTCGGCAAGGGCACCACCGTCGGCGTGCGCCTGCCGCCCGAGGCGGTCATGGGCGGCGACGAGGCGCACAAGCGCAAGCTGGCCACGGCGGCCTGAACGCCGGGGCGCTCTGGCGCCCGGAAAAAGCGCTGGCCGGCCATGCATGGGCGTGCCTTGCGCCCTGGGCCGCCTGGCCTTAGGTTGGCGGCCGTTTTCACGCGCCCCAGACCGATTCGGACTCCAAGCCATGGCGTTCCTTGCCGACCGTCTGAAGCTGATCAAGCCGTCGCCGACCATCGCCGTCACCACCAAGGCGCTGGAGCTGAAGGCCGCGGGCCGCGACGTGATCGGGCTGGGCGCGGGCGAGCCCGATTTCGACACGCCCGACAACATCAAGGAAGCGGCGATCCGTGCGATCCGCGCCGGCGAGACCAAGTACACCGCCGTGGACGGCACCCCCGCGCTGAAGCAGGCCATCGTCGCCAAGTTCAAGCGCGAGAACGGGCTCGACTACAAGGCGAACCAGGTGACGGTCGGCACCGGCGGCAAACAGGTGCTGTACAACGCGCTGGTCGCCACGTTGAACCGGGGCGACGAGGTGATCATCCCCGCGCCCTATTGGGTCAGCTACCCCGACATGGTGGCGCTGGCCGAGGGCACGCCCGTTTCCGTGGCCTGCGGCGAGAACAACGGCTTCAAGCTGACGCCCGAGGCGCTCGAGGCCGCGATCACGCCCAACACCAAATGGCTGATCCTCAACTCGCCGTCGAACCCCACGGGCGCGGCCTACACCAAGGCCGAGCTCAAGGCGCTGACCGACGTGCTGGTGCGCCATCCGCGTGTCTGGATCATGACCGACGACATGTACGAGCACCTGGTCTATGACGATTTCGAGTTCGCCACCGTGGCCCAGGTCGAGCCGCGGCTGTACGACCGCACGCTGACGGTGAACGGCGTGTCGAAGGCCTATTGCATGACGGGCTGGCGCATCGGCTATGGCGGCGGGCCGGCCGCGCTGATCAAGGCCATGGCGACGATCCAGTCGCAGAGCACGTCCAACCCGTCCTCGATCAGCCAGGCCGCATCGGTCGAGGCGCTCAACGGCCCGCAGGACTTCATTCCGCGAAACAACGCCGCGTTCAAGGCGCGCCGCGACCTGGTGGTGGAGATGCTGAACCGGGCGCCGGGCATCCGCTGCCCGCGCCCCGAGGGCGCATTCTACGTGTTCCCGTCCTGCGCCGGCACGATCGGCAAGAAAACGCCGGGCGGCAAGACGATCGGGACCGACGAGGATTTCGTCACCTATTTGCTGGAATCCCAGGGGGTGGCGGTGGTGCAGGGCTCGGCGTTCGGGCTCGCGCCCTATTTCCGCATTTCCTACGCGACCTCGACCGAGGCGCTAAAGGAAGCCTGCGCCCGCATCCAGCGCGCCTGCAATGCGCTGACATAGCCTCGGCCGTGAAATTCGCCATCTTCGGCGCGGGCGGGGTCGGCGGGTATTTCGGCGCCAAGCTGGCGGCGGCCGGCAACGAGGCGCATTTCATCGCGCGCGGAGCGCATCTCGACGCCATCAGGAAGAACGGCTTGAAGCTGCTCAGCGCCGGCGGCGACGTGACGGTGAAGCCCGCGCTCGCGACCGACGATCCGGCCGCGATCGGGCCGGTCGATTGCGTGCTGATGTGCGTCAAGCTGTGGGACCTGGACAAGGCGGCCGAGGCGGCGCGGCCGCTGGTCGCGGGCGGCGGCTACGTGCTGCCGCTGCAAAACGGCGTCGACGCGGCCCAGCGCTGCGCCGCCGCCCTGGGCGCAGGCAAGGCGATCGGCGGCACCGCGCATGTCGCCACGGCGATCGCGGCGCCCGGCGTCATCAAGCACACCGGCACCATGGCCAAGCTCCAGTTCGGCGAGGTGGATGGGCGGGTCTCGCTGCGCGTCGAGCGCCTGGCCAAGGCGTGCAGAGAAGCGGGCATCGACGCCGCGGTTCCCGACAGCATCGAGACCGCCTTGTGGATGAAGTTCGTGTTCCTGGCCTCGACCGCGGGCTGGACCGCGCTGACGCGCCGGCCGATGGGCGCGCTGCGCGCCGACCCCGACATCCGCCTGGGCGTGGTGCGCGCCTTCGCCGAGGTCGTGGCCGTGGGCCGCGCCGCCGGCGTCAAGCTGCCCTCGGACGCCGAGCAGCAGGCCATGGCGATCCTCGACCGGGTGCCGGCCGAGATGCAAACCTCGATGCAGCACGACCTCGTGGCCGGCAACCGGCTGGAGGTTCCCTGGCTCAGCGGCGCCGTCGCGCGCATGGGCGCCGAGCTCAAGGTGCCGACGCCCACCCACGACGTCCTCTACGCGGGCCTGAAGCCCTATGCCGGGGGCGTGAAACGCTGAGGCGTTTCGGCACCGATTCTTTCCCTCTTGCCGCCTTTATCGGGGGATGAAACCATGGTCCCTCGACAAAGCAGCCATGCCCGGGCGGCCGGACGGCACGAGGCGACTGGAAGAACAAGAAGAAGACGCGAGCGCATAGGTGGCCGAGCGGCCGCCCTGGGACGCCCAAGAACAACGCCAAGTCCCGGGAAAGGAACCGCTTATGCCCGCAGAATCAGCCACCGGAACCAAGAACGGCAGACAACCCAGCGGCCCGCGTTGCGCCGCCCTCGTGGGCCCGTACCTAAGCGGCAAGACCACGCTGCTGGAGAGCCTGCTGCTGGTCACCGGCGCGATCCAGCGCCGCGGCACCGCCAGGGAAGGCAACACCGTCGGCGACAACAATCCCGAGGCGCGCGCCCGCAAGATGAGCGTGCAGGTCGGCGCCGCCACCACGTCGTTCATGGGCGAGAGCTGGACCTTCCTCGACTGCCCGGGGTCGATCGAGTTTCTGCAGGAAACCGAGAACGCGCTGATGGTGGCCGACGCGGCGGTCGTGGTGGTCGAGCCGGTGGTCGAGCGCGCGATGACGGTGGCGCCGCTGCTGCACTTCCTCGACGAGCACGAAATCCCGCACATGATCTTCGTCAACAAGATGGACGCGACCGAAACCCGCGTGCGCGACGTGCTGGATGCGTTGCAAGGCTTGAGCGCCCGTCCGCTGGTGCTGCGCCAGGTGCCGATCCGCAATGGCGAGGCGGTCGACGGCTATGTCGACGTGGTCAGCGAGCGCGCCTACC
>JBQTIS010000396.1:0-13889 GCA_052387895.1 Rhodospirillales bacterium
GCAAGGATAGCGAGCCCGTCGAAAGATAGTCCCCGGCCTTGAACGCCACGCCGCGCGCGGCAAGGTCGTTCACGGTTTCGGCGGCGATCTCGACGGGGTTGCGCCGCAGCTCTCCCGTATACACCCGCAGCGGCGCGCCGCCGTCGATGCGCGGTTCGATCGGCAGCTTGTCGAAATCGACCGCTTTGCGCCAGTTGGGAATCGCCGGGCCGAACACGAAGGCGCCGCCGCTGCCGTTATCCGCGATGGCGTCGTGCGTGCGGGGCGAACGGCCGCCGGTGCCGGGCGCATAGCGGCTGCTGGCAAGCTCGATGGCGGGATGGAAGTCCATCACCTCGACGATCGACTGCGGCGTGAATTTCGGCCGGTTCGCCGGCAGGTCGCGCGTGAAGCGAAAAGCGTACTCGCATTCCACCCTGTGGCCGGCGAAGCGATCGCCGGGCACGGTGGCGGGGCTGTGGAAAATACGCGAGGCGAACAACCGGCCTGGGATGGCGCCGTCATGGCCTTCCAAGCGCTGGACCGCCGCTATGGCGGCGCCCACTTTCCAGCCGACCACGCGCTCGCCCACCAGCTCGGCTATCCGGTCCTGCACCGCATAGGCTTCGGCGCGCGAGGCCGGCGCGTCGGCGGCGGCGGGCAGCGGGATCGTCGCATAATCGCGCCACGCCGCGGCCAGGGCGGCGGCGAGCTTTTCGAGCTTGGCGTTCATTGCCGACTATCCTTCGGCGTCAGACCGCGGTCTGATAGCGTTCCTTCACCACGCGCAGCACGTCGTCGCCGTCGCGCTTCCACCAGTTGCGGGCTGAGAATATCTCGATTTCGCGGTAGCCGGCATAGCCCGCCGCCTCGACCATGCGGCGGATGCGCGGAATATCGATCACCCCATCGCCCATCATGCCGCGGTCCAAGCGCAAATCCTGCGTGTCGGTCAGCCAGTCGCTGAGGTGGAAGGCGCAGATGCGTTTGCCGGCCCGGGCGATGCTTTCTTCCAATTCCGGGTCCCACCACACCGCATAGGTGTCGACGGCGATGCCGACGACATCCTCGGCAGCCACCGCATCGCACCATTCGTTGGCGAGTTTCACCGTGCTGAGCACCGAGCGCGTCGCGCAAATCATGGGATGCAGCGGCTCGAGCGCGATCTTCACGCCGGCGGCGCGCGCATGGGGCACCAGCGTCGCCAGCCCCTCGACCGCCCGCGCCCGCGCCGCCTTGATGTCTTTGTCGCGCGGATCGACCCCGCCGGCCACGAACACGACCGAGGGCGCCTTGATGGCGGCGGCCTCGTCCAACACACGGCGCACCTCGTCGCGCGCCTTGGCGGCCTCGGCCTTGTCGGGCGAGGTGATCAGGCCGGCGAAGCTAAGGCCCGTGACCGCGAGGCCGCTGCCGCCGAGCAGCCGCGCCGCCTCTTTGACGCCGAGCTCCAGCAGTTTTTCGCGCCACACGCTGATGGCGCCGAGCTTGGCGCGGGCGATGCCTTCGACCGCCTGTTTCAGCGTCCATTGCTGCATCACGGTGGCCTGGTGAATGGACAGGAGTTTTTCGTCGAGCATGCGTGACCTTGCCATGGGCTGGGGGTGAAAGCCGGGCTCAGTAAGTTGCGCGCCCGCCGGAAAGATCGAACACCGCGCCGGTCGTGAAGCTGCAGGCCGGGCTTGCGATCCAGGCGACCATGTTCGCGAGTTCTTCGATCTGCAGGAACCGGCCCATCGGGATCAGGCTGCGGCAGTAGTCGATATGCTCTTGCGTCATTTCCTTGAACAGGTCCGTCTCGGCCATCACCGGGGCGATCGCGTTGACCAGAACGCCGCTGCCGATCAGGTCCTTGGCCATCGACTTGCACAGGCCGATCACGCCGGCCTTCGAAGCGGAATAGGCGCAGATATTGCCGTTGCCTTCCTTGCCGGCGATCGAGGCGACCGTGACGATGCGGCCATAGCCGCGTTCGCGCATATGCGGCACCACGGCGCGCGAACAATAGAACACGCCGGTCAAGTTGACGGCCAGCACCCGGTCCCAGGCGTCGACTGGATAGTCCCAATGCTTCGCGACCGGCCCGTTGATGCCGGCGTTGTTCACGAGAATCTGGAAATCGCCCAATTCATCGACGGCGGCTTCGAACGCTTTCTCGACCGAGTCGAGCTTGGTGATGTCGACCCGCTGCGCCAGCGCAGGCTTGAAGTTGCCGGCGTTCGACAACGGCGACAGGTCGCGGTCCCAGATCACGACCTTGCAGCCGTCTCCGGCCAGACGCTCGGCAATGCCGCGGCCGATGCCGCGCGCGCCGCCGGTGACGATGGCCTTCTGTCCGGCGATTCCCTGATTCATCGAGCGATTCCTTGCCATTTTTTCTCGCGGCCTTTTACAACACGCGCCGGCCTATGCATAGTCGGCAACGATATCGCCTGCGCGACGCGGGCGGCAACCAGGGGCAGGCCATGAGCGGGTTCCATGTCGCGGTCGGCGACCGTTCCACCTTCAGCAAGACCGTTGGCGAGACCGACGTTTATCTGTTCGCCGGCATCACCGGCGATCTGTCGCCCAACCACGTCAACAAACCCTACATGGAAAAGTCGCGCTACAAGCGCCTGCAAGTCCATGGCGCGCTTCTGGTCGGTTTCATGTCCACCGCCTCGACCCTGGTCGTAGCCAAAAGCCGCGAGAGCGCCGACGAAACGCCGGTGTCCCTGGGTTACGATCGGGTTCGGTTCCTGGCCCCGGTTTATTTCGGCGATACCCTGACCGTCGAATACACGATCGGCTCGATCGACGTCGAGCGCCGGCGCTCCAACGGCGCCATTGAAATCAAGAACCAGGACGGCGCCGTGGTGGCGGTCGCCACGCATATCCTGAAATGGGTCAAGAACGACTGAGCAAGGTTTCTCCGGCGCCGCGTCACGACAGTTCGATAAGATGAGGCGATGCGCCCATGCGGCGCTGCGCCTGGGCGGCCATGCGGACTGGCGCATTGGCGGCGCCGTACAGGTCGTAGCCGTCCCGCCGCTCGACGATCTCGAAGAAGAACCGGTCGTCGAACGACTCGGTATAGACCTGGAAATACTCGGCCTGACCGATGCGGTCGTACAGCACGTTGTGCTGGCGCAACCGGTCGAGCAGCCCGGGCGCGAGGTCAAGGCGCATCGTGAGATCGTCGTAGTAGTTTGCCGGAATAGCCAGCACCGGCACGCCGTTCCGGCGCAACCGCTCCGCGCTGGCGAAGATATCCGCGCTGCCGAAGGCGATGTGATGGACGCCCGGCCCGGCGAAGCTCGCCGCGGCCCGCGCCGTTGCCGTGTTGCGGCTCTCCGAGATGTTCAGCGGCAGGCGCAGCTTGCGATTGCGGCTGGCCATCGCGCGGCTGCGCACCAGCCCGTACGGATCGGCCAAGTCGAGCACCTCGGACGGCTCCAGCCCCAGGACGGCGCGATAGAATAAAATCCAACTATCCATCTGCCCGGCGGGCAACGCCAGGGCCAAGTGATCGACATTCCGAAGCCCTATGTCGCCCGCGCCCACGCCACCGGCTTCGATCACGAAATCCGTTTCCAGCGGCCCCGGATCGCCTTTGCGGTCTCCGACGAAATAGATCAATCCGCCATCCAGCGCCCGGATTGCCGGAATATGCAGTTCGTTCGGGCCGACTCGGCCTGCATAACGCGTGCAGATGAAGGCCTCGGCGCGGCTCAGCGCCTGCATGTCGTCTTGGGTCTTGAGGCCGATGGCGCAGATCGACGGTCCGTGCATCAGGAAATAGGAATGGGCGAAGGAGTCGTTCTCGACGTTCAGCACGAGGTTGATGCCGCCCTGCTGGAACAGCGAGACATCCTTGCTGCGGTGCAGCCCCGTGCGGCGAAAACCCATGGATTCAATGTAGCCCGCCAGGTCATCGCGCGCCTTACTGTCGACGGCGAATTCCAGGAACGCAACGCCGTCGAACGCCGGAACCGGCGGGGGATCGAACAGATCGACGCGCCGTGCGGGCCGCGATGCCGGAGCGCCATTTTCGCCGCCCGACGCGGAGCCCGCTTTTTCCTGGTCCACGCGCTGGCGCACCTGCTCTTCCAGGAACAGCAGCGAGCGCATGCCGTCCATCGCCGTGGGCCGCGTGGCCGATGCGCGGAAATCGTCGTTGAAGACTTCCAGCGAGATCGGGCCGGTATAGCCGGCGCGCAAGGCTGTGTGCAGAAAGCCGGCGACGTCGAATTCGCCCTGGCCGGGGAAGCAGCGGAAATGGCGGCTCCAGGACAGCACGTCCATGGACAGTCGCGGCGCGTCGGCCAGTTGCACGAAGAAGATGCGGTTGGCGGGGATTTGCAGGATGCCGGCGGGATCGTCGCCAAGCGCCAGGGTGTGAAAACTGTCGAGAATGACGCCGAGATGCGGGTGGGCGGCTTTTTGCACGATGCGCCAGACATGGCCGTAGGTCTTGACCCGCGCGCCCCAGGCCAAGGCCTCGTAGCCGATGGCGAGGCCCCGCTTGCTCGCCCGGTCGGCCAGCGCGTGCAATTGCGCCGCCGCGCGGTCGTCGTCGTCGATCGCGTTGGCTTGCGCGTTGGAGCAGACCAGCATCATGGCGGCGCCCAGTTCCTGCATCACGTCGAACTTGCGTTCGGCGCGATCCAGGTTGCGGCGCAACTGCTCGTCGGAAACGCCCTCGAAATCGCGGAAGGGCTGGTAGAGGGCGATCTTCAAGCCCAGATTCGTGGCCAACCCGCGCGCCTGGCGCGGCGTGCCGTCATAAAACAGCAGGTCGTTCTCGAAAATCTCAACGGCGTCGAACCGCGCCGCGGCTGCGGCTTCCAGCTTGTCCGTCAATGTGCCGCTGAGCGAAACGGTCGCTATTGACCGGCGCATATCGGCTCCTATAGAAAATAGGATATATTTGATATTACCCAATGAAACGAGATTCAGCAAGAAAGTTCGCTTATGGTCCCCAACGCTGTTGCTGGCCGCCCCACGCTCGGGCGACAATCGAAAGACGAACGCCTAGCGCGAGGGGACGATCTGTCGATGGATGACGCCGGCAAGAACGACCCTGCCGCCCAGCCCGGAACGCTGACCGAGGCGACCTATGCGCGGCTGCGCAACGACATCCTGTTGGGCGTTCTGCAGCCGGGCGACAAACTTAAGCTTGAGAGAATGCGCCAGCATTACGACGCCAGCGTCAATACGCTGCGCGAAACCTTGTCGCGGCTGGTGTCCGACGGGCTGGTCGCCAACGAGGGCCAGCGCGGGTTTACCGTCGTGCCGGTTTCGCTGGCCGACCTGAAAGACATCACGGAAATGCGCCGGTTGCTGGAATGCCATGCCGCTCGCCTGTCGGTCCAGCACGCCGATCTCGACTGGGAATCGCGCCTGGTGGCCGCCTACCACAAGCTGTCCAAGGCCGAGGAGATGATCGACGCCGATCCGGCGAAATACCGGCCGCTGCTCGAGGCCTATAACCGCGACTTTCATGCCGCGATTATTTCCGCCTGTGGGTCGCGCTGGCTGCTGAATTTTCACGGCGTCATGTACGACCAAAGCCTGCGCTATCGCATGCTCGCATTCAAGGTGCGGGATTTTCCGCGCGAGCAGTCGCGGCGCGAGCACCGCGAGATTCTCGACGCCGCCCTTGCGCGCGATGCCGCCCGGCTTGCCGCCGTGCTGGGCGCGCATATCACCAAAGGGGCGGAAACCTACGTCGAGCAGGACCTCGCCCGCCCCCCCGTGGCCAAGCGCCGAGGACCGGCACTGCGCAAATCCGCATCCCGCAAATAGGCCCGCTGTGCAGGCCAATGTGATCGTCTGCATTTCCGATGAGGTAACCCAAGCCGTGCTGGCGGCGATGCGGCAGACGCGGACGCGCGCTTGCGCGAGATCATGACGGCGCGGGTGCGGCATCTGCACACATTCGCCTGCGAGGCGCGGACGCCCCAGCCGCCCATCAAGTAGCCGGGCGCGGACACGATGGCGCTACTGGTAACCGGTGCTATGGGCCATGTCGGGCTGTGGGTGGCGCGCCGCGCCGCCGCCCGGGGCCAGCGCGTGATCGCTGCCTATCGCAATGCGTTCAAGCCCGAGGATGCTGCCACAACAGGCGGCAATGCAGTATGGGTCAAATGCGATCTGGCGAAGCCGGCCGATGTCCAAAGGCTTGCCGCCGAACACGAGATCGATTCCTGCATCCACCTCGCCGCGGTGTCGAACGAGGCCCATGCGCGGCCGAATCCGCTGGCAGCGTTCGACGCCAATGTCGGCGCCACAGCCAATCTGCTGGATGTCGCGCACAAAAGAAGCTGGCGGCGCTTCGTGCTGGTCAGCACCGGGTCGGTGTTCCAGAATACAGACGCCGTGACGCCAATCCTGGAGGACACACCGCCTTCTCCCGCCAATGTCTACGCCACGACCAAGCATTGCGCGGAGTTGCTGACCGGCATGTACCGCTCTCAGTTCGGGGTGTCGGCGGCCGCCGTACGTATTTCCTGGGTCTACGGGCCGCCGATCGCGACCGACTCGCCCGCGCGCGGCCCGATCCCGGCGTTCCTGCGCTCGGCCTTAGCGGGCTTGCCGCGCCACGATCCCGGCGGCGGCGAATTCGCCGCGAGCTTCACCTATGTGGGTGATGCCGCCGACGGACTTGTCGCCGCGGCGGAAGCCAAGCAACTCAACCACGCCGTATATCACTTGGGGCCGGGCGTGAATTTCACCACGGGCCAAGTCGCCGCCGCCGTGCGGCGCGCCGTGCCGGGCGCGGTCATTGAGCCAGGCCCCGGCGTCGAGCCCTGGACCACCTATACGAAAATGCGTGGGCCGCTGGCGGGCGAACGCCTGTTAAAAGACACCGGCTATAGCGTGACGCACGACCTCGATGCCGGCATCGCCGCCTATGCCGAATGGATGCGCGCGAACCCCGGCTCCTACCGCTGAACTTTCAGCTTCCCCGCCAGCGCGGCTTGCGTTTTTCGGCGAAGGCGCGCTGCCCTTCGGCGGCATCCTCGCTCGCCAACATGCGATCGGCGGCGGGATAGCGCGCGTCGATCGCCGCGGCTAAGCCCGGCTTCTCCAAGCTTTGCAGCATGACTTGCTTCGAGGCTTCGATCGCCAGCGGCGCCCCGGCGATGATGTCGTCGCACAGCTTGCGTACTGCGGCGGCGAGCCGATCTGCGGGGACGACCTCGTTAACGAGCCCGATGCGCCGCGCCTCATCGGCCTTGATCCGGCGGCTGGTCAATGCCAGTGCCATCGCCTGCTTCAACGGAAGCTGCCGCGCCAGACGCTGCAATCCGCCGCCGCCCAGGGCGGCAAGGCCTACCAGCGGCTCGGGCAGGCCGAACTCCGCATGGTCCGCGGCGATCGCGAGGTCGGCGGCGAGCACGATCTCGACACCGCCGCCCAGGGCCAACCCGTTCACCGCGGCAACAACCGGCTTGAACAGGTCGAACCGCCGCGTAATGCCGGCAAAGCCTGTCGGCGGATGGTCGTCCCGGTTGGATAGCGCGCGGACCTTGAGGTCGGAGCCCACGCAGAAGGCGCGCGACCCCGCGCCGGTGATCACGGCCACGCGCAGCTCCGGATCCACGGCGAAGCGATCGAACGCCTGCGACAATTCCCTGTGAGCTGGCGGATTCAGCGCATTGAGCGCGCCCGGCCGGTCGATGGTGATGGTGAGCACGCATCCATCACGCGCCACACGGCAATGTTGAAACGTTTCCATGACGAAATTGCTATAGCATATCGTTGGGCCGAGCAATGAACCGGGGGCATTGCGCGATATGCCATCTGTACATCATGCCTTCGACGATCCGTATCGAGCGCGACAAGGCGACCGCCTGTTGCATAGTCTCGATCGAGGATATGCGCCTGATTCCGCATTGGCGAGGAAGTGCCAGGAGATCGAGTGTGAGCTGCCCCCAAAGAACGGATCCATGACAACGGGGAGGCGGCAACCCGCATTGCCGACAAATACCGCGCCGTTGTTGCAATGTGGCGGGCGGTTCGCAGCGTGTCGTAGGCGGGCTCGCGGGAAGCCCCGGCCTACCCATCCTTTTTTGGTGCGTACTAATCACCGCCGCCGGGCTTGCAGCCAGTCCCGTTGCGGAATCGTTCAACAGTAGGACATGCCGGCCACGGCGCATTTCATGGCCGGACTTTATTCCGGTTTGATGGTTTATTGACGCCGTGCCGAACGACGGCCATGATCGGTTTCGGTGCCGCTGTGCTCTTGGCAGTGGCGTCGTTTGCAAAAGATTTAGGGTTGCGGCGATAGCGGCCAATCACACCAACCGCGCTTGAAGCTCTGCGTTCTCAAAAAGAAGCATGGACAGCGCATAACCCTAAACCGCGAGCAGAGGATAGCCGGCGTCACGCCTTGGCTTGCTAACTCGCGCTCGCCGCGCGCTCACCCGCGCCGCCGCCGGCGACGCGCCCGAATACCGCGCCCGACATCAGCCCCGTGCCGCCCGGGTAGTTGAAATAGAATAGGCCGCCGACCAGCTCGCCGGCGGCGAACAAGCCAGGAATCGGCGCGCCCTCGGCGTCGATCACGCGCGCCTGCTGGTCGACGCGCAAACCGCCGAAGGTGAATGTCACGCCGCAGGTCACCGCATAGGCCTCGAACGGCGGCTCGTCGATCGTGTTCGCCCAGTTCGACTTGTCGATCTCCAGCCCGACGGTGCGGCGTCCGTCCTTGATGTTGGGATTGAACGGCACGTCCGTGCGCACGGCGGCGTTGTAGCGCCGGATCGTCTCCAACGCCTTGGCGGCGTCCACGTCGTCCAGCTTTCCGGCCAAGTCTTCCAGCGTGTCGGCGCGCGCCTTGGTCACGCGCTTGATGCGGTACTCGTCGCGCAACAGGTGCAACACCTTCTTGTCGAACACCTGCCAGGCGAATTGGCCGGGCTGCGCCAGAATCACGCGGCCGTACTTGGCGTAGGTGTAATTGCGGAAATCGGCGCCCTCGTCCACGAAGCGCTCGCCATTGGCGTTGAGCATGATGCCGAACGGGTAGCTGTGCTTCTGGAAATTGTCGCCGACCGACAGATCGCCGAACTCGGGCGCATTGCGGTCCCAGCCCACCGCATGGCAGCCCGACCAGTTGCCGTAGGGCATGGCGCCGACGTCCAGCGCCATGCGGATGCCGTCGCCGGTGTTGAAGCGCGTGCCGCGCACCTTGGCAAGATCCCACCCGGGACCCAGATAGCGCGTCCGCCACTCGGCGTTGGATTCGAATCCGCCGCAGGCCAGCACCACCGACTTCGCGCGCATCTCGACGCCGCGGCCGTTGTGCCGCACGCGCACGCCTGTGACGCCGGCGTCGTCGGCGATCAGCGCGGTGGCGCGCGCGCCGTAGGCGATGCGGATGCCGTTCTTGATCGCCGCCTTGGACAAGGCCTCGACCAGACCGGGGCCGCCGCCCCAGGCCTCGATCGTCAGTCCGCCCCAGAACCTGAACCTGCCGTCCACCTTGAACGCCTGGCGGCCGTAGATCGGCTGGAAACGCACGCCCTTCGCGCGCATCCATCGCAACGTCGCGCGGCTGCGCGTGACCAGAAGCTCTACCAGGTCGGGGTGGGCGCGGTATTCGGTCACCCGCCCCATGTCGTCGTAGAACTTCTCTTCCGTGTAGCTGCCGAAGTCGGTGTTGGCGATCTCGTCCGGCGTCAGGTCGGGCATCAGCGCGCGCAGGTCGTCCACGCCGTCATACACGCAGCGGATGGCGCCGGCGGTGAAGCGCGTATTGCCGCCGCTTTCGTCCTGCGGCGCGCGCTCCAGCACCAGCACCGACACGCCGTGCTCGGCCGCGGCCAGCGCCGCGCACATCGCTGCGTTGCCGGCGCCGATCACGACCACGTCGGCGGCCTCGGGCAGTTGTTCGGCCATGCGCTATTCCTTGTGCCGCCCCGCGGTTCCTCGTCCGGTCAACCGGAGGCCCGTGCACGCCGGCCCAATCCCGGCAGGCATTCGACGCTGTTCGGGATGTCCCGGTCGGCGTCGATCGGGATGATCGCGAGCATCGGCGTCATGCGGCGGCCGACTTCGCCGATCATCGCGGAAATCGCGGCGAAGTCCACCGCGCCCGTCAGGCCGCGAGCGAACGCTCTTCGTCCCCCAGGCAATCATCGATGATATCGAGCGCCGCGTCCATGTCCGATTCGCTGACGGTGAGCGGCGGCGTCAGCGTGACCACGTTCCCCTGCGACAGCTTGAAGCTGAGCCCGCGGTCCAGCGCGCGGTAGAGCACGCGGTCGGCGGCGTCGAAGGCCGGCGTCTTGGCGTCGCGATCGAGCACCAGCTCGATCCCCAGGCACAGACCGATGCCGCGCGCGTCGCCGATCAGGCGCCGCTTCGTCTTCATGTCGCGCAGGCGCTCCAGGGCGCGCGCGCCCTGCCGGCGCGCGTTTTCGACCAGCCCCTCGCTCTCGATGATCTCGACGGTCGCCAGGGCCGCCGCCGCGGTGACCGGGTTCTTTTCGTGCGTGTAGTGGCCGAGGGCGCGTTCGCCCGCGACGTCGAGATCGCCGCGCGCCAGCACCGCGGCGATCGGCAGCATGCCGCCGCCCAGCGCCTTGCCCAGCACCAGCAGGTCGGGCACCACGCCGAAATGCTGGGCCACGAACATCGCGCCGGTCTTGCCCAGGCCCAGAGGAATCTCGTCGAAGATCAGCAGCGCCCCGTGCGCGTCGCACGCCGCGCGCACGCGGCGCCAGAAATCGGCCGGCGGAACGTTGGGCGCGGCGCGCACCGGCTCGGCGATCACCGCCGCCACGTCGCCCTGCTTGTCCAGCGTGTATTCCACCATGCCCGCGCAGGCCATGCCGCAGCGCGCCAGGTCGGGCTTGCCGTCGACCGCCGGGTGGCCGTAGGCGCAGCGATAGCAGGTCGGCGGCGCCACGTGCTCGGCGCCGCCCAGCAGCGGCCCGATGCCGGAGCGGAACAAAGCCTCGCCGCCCACGCTGGCGCCGCCGAACCCGGCGCCATGGAACGCGTCCCAGAAGGACACGGTGCGGTGCCGCCCGGTGAAGGCGCGCGCGTACTTGATCGCCACGTCGATCGCGTCCGACCCGCCGGTGGTGAACAGCACCTTGTCCAGGCTCCTGGCCTTGCCCCCGGCATCCACGCCGCGCGGCGCGATGGCGACCAGCTTGCAGGCCAGCGCCGTGGCCGCTTCGTTGGCGAAACGACGGGGAGCGAAGGCCAGCGTGTCGATCTGGCGTTTGACGGCGGCGACCAGCCGGGGATGGGCATAGCCGATGTGGTGCGCGTTGTTGCCGTGGAAGTCCATGTAGCGCCGCCCGGCCGTGTCTTCGATCCAGATGCCTTCGGCCTTGGCGACCGCCGCCAGGCACGGCGTGGACAGCGACTGCCTAAGAAAGTAGCGGGCGTCCTGCTCGATCTGGCGGCGGCCGGTTGGGTCGAGGGCGCGCTTCTGCCACGCCGCGCGCCGGGGCGAGGTGTTCACGTCGCCCTCCGACAGCCGCCAGCGCGGCGCGACGCCGGGGCGGGGCCGTGGCCGGGTGTCGTCCATGCTTGCTTTTCAGCACGCGGCGATCTATCAATCAAATCGAAAGAAGTTATAATATGTATAGGATTTATCTATGAATTACGCTGCCCTGCGCGCCTTCCACGCCATCGTCGAGCATGGCGGGGTCACCCGCGCCGCCGCCGCGATCGGCCTGACCCAGCCCACGCTTTCGGGCCAGGCGAAAGACCTGCAGCAGCGCCACGGCGTGCGGCTTTTCGAGCGCAGCGGGCGGGGCATCGAGCCGACCGAACTCGGGCGCGGCCTGTACGAGCTGACGCGGCGGTTCTTCCAGGTCGAGGACGAGATCGCCGAGTTGCTGGCGACCGCGCGCGACCCGGGGCGCGGGCGGCTCAGGCTGGGCGCCGACGCGCCCGCGCACGTCGTTCCCGCCCTGGCGGTCTTCGCCCGGCGGTTTCCGCGCATGCGCCTGAGCCTCAGCCTCGGCAACAGCCGCGACATCCTGGCCCAGCTGCTGGAACGCCGCTGCGACGTGGCGGTGATACCCGACCTGCCGCGCGACCGGAGGCTTCACGCCGTGGCGCTGCGCCGCGACCGCTTGGTCGCGCTCGTGCCGCGGCGCCACCCCTGGGCCCGGCGCGCCCGCGGCGGATTGGCCGAGCTCGCGCGCCAGCCCGTGGCGCTGCGCGAGCCCGGCTCGCGCACGCGCGCCGTGCTGCAGTCGGCGCTGGAGCGCGCCGACGTGACGCTGGAAACCGCGCTTGAGATCGGCTCGCGCGAGGGAGTGCTGGAGGCGGTCGCGGCCGGCCTCGGCGTAGGCGTGATTTTCGCCAGCGAATTCCGCGGCGACGAACGATTGCGCCCCCTGGACCTCGCCGGCGCGAGCACGGGCAGCACCGAATTCGTGGCGTGCCTGGCATCGCAGCGCGATGCGCCCGCCATACGGGCTTTCCTGGACGCGGCGGTCGAGCAGGCAGCGAGGCGGGACTAAGCCAGCCCCGGCCGTCGTTGGCGGCGGAACATTTCCGCCGCGGTCTTGCCGAGTCAACCGGCCCCGCCGCCCGGGCGCGGCCGCAACAGCATTCCTCCATAGAGCCACAGAAAAACGGCGAAACCCAGCGACCACAGCATGCCGCCAGCGATCGTCAACCACGCCGTATCGGCCGGGACAAGCGCGGCGACCACGCGCAGCAAAGCGCCGACGGCAACCGCAAAATAGGCCGCGAGGCTGCCCGGCACGGCGGCCAAAGGACGCCCGGTATGGCCAAGCGTGGCGCGGGTCATCACCGCCAGGATCATCGTGCCGATGGCGCCCGCGCCTAACGCGTGCAGGGCGGCGGCTTCGGGCGCCGCGCCGAACTCGCCGCCGCCTTGACCGCCAAGCCCAGCACCAGCCACGCCATACCCAGGTGCAGCACCCAGAGCAGCGGCCAGCGCCACGTGCGATGTCCCTGCCAACGCAGAAGCCGCGCCAAGTTCGCCACGGCGGCCAAGCCCGCGGCCACGCCCACGGCGTGGTCCGGCGCATGCAGGGCCTCGGCCACGGCCATCGCCGCGACACACAAGACCGCGGCGGCGTCCAGCTTGGGCGCCGGAGCGATGGCGGCCGGAACGCCCTGGGCCTTCAGGCCGCCCTGCGTGAAGGCCGGCACGATCCTCCCACCGACGAGCGTCGCCGCCAGCACGAAGACATTGAGCGCAAGGCGCAGCCCCCACGAGGCGGTTTCCGCGATTCGCAGCGCCTCGAGATGCGCGCCCAAATTCGCCGCGAACAGCGCCACCAGGATGACCACGAACACCAGGTTGCGCCACGCGCCGCGCGCGACGATCGCCGGCGCCTGAAACGCGGCCAGTAGCGGAAAGAACGCCAGGTCGGCGGCGGCCACCAAGCGCGGGTCCAGAGCCCCGGAGAGCCCGATCGCGGCGCGGCCGGCGATCCACGCCGCGACAAGCAGCAGCAGCGCGCCGCCGCGCACCGGCCCCCGGCCGGTCCAGTTCGGCACCGCCGTCAGTAGAAACCCGCCGAGCGCCGCGCCGGCGAAACCGAACAGCATCTCGTGCGCGTGCCAATGGCTAGGCGCCAGTCCGGAAGACAGCTCGAAGGCGCCGGTCCATATCGCCAGCCACAGCGGAACGAAAAGCGCGCCGGACAGCCCGGCCAGCGCGAAGAATGGGCGGAAGCCGTGGCCCAAAACGGGATGATCGGTCACTCGGCCGATCTTCACGCCGGTGACGGGACAGACCAGCATCGCCGGGACTTGGCCGCTATTGCACCAACGGCGAAGCGGCGGCGTTCAGCGCCACGCCCTCGATCCGGGCGCGGCCGGCGAGAATCGAGATGTATTGCCGCACCGCCGTGGTCCAGGCGCGGTCTTCCAGGTACTGGGCGATGCGCTGGCGCACATGTTCGAACGGCAGTTCC
>JBQTIS010000397.1:0-6270 GCA_052387895.1 Rhodospirillales bacterium
GTGCTGTACGAGCAGGCCGACCACGCGGGCGGGCGTTGCCGGTACTATCGCGACGCGGTGCTGGACCGGCGCATCGACAACGGCAACCACCTGTTGCTGAGCGCCAATCGGGCGGCGCTGGAGTTCCTCGGTGCCGTCGGCGCGGCTGGCAGCATGGCAAGCCCGTCGCGCGCGGCGTTTCCCTTCGTCGACCTGGCGACGGGGGGGCGCTGGCAAGCGACGTTTCGCGACGGGCCGCTGCTCGGCCGCCTGCCGCTGCCGCCGCGCGGCATCCCCGGGGCGACGCTCGGGCAATTCCTCGGCGCATGGAAGCTAAGAAGCGCCGGGGCGGAAGCGACGGTAGCCGGCGCGTTCGACACATCGGCGCCGCTCTACATGCGCTTCTGGCGGCCGCTTTCGGTGGCGGCGCTGAACACGGAGTGCGAGGCGGCGGCGGCCAGGCTGCTGTGGCCGGTCGTGGCCGAGACGGTGCTGCGGGGCGGACGCTTCTGCCGGCCGATGGTCGCGCGCGACGGGCTGTCCGACAGTTTCATAGACCCGGCCGTCGCATGGCTTTCGGCGCGCGGCGCGGAATTCAGGCACGGCTGGCGGCTGAACGGCTTCGCCTCCGACGGCCCGCGCGTCACGGCGCTCGATTTCGCGCGCGCCGGCACCGTGACTGTGGATGGGCCCGTGGTCTTGGCGCTGCCGCCGGCCTCGGCCATGCGCGCCGTGCCCGGGCTCGACGCCCCGCGCGACAGCCGCGCCATCGTCAACGGCCATTTCCGCATCGACGCGATCGGGCCGATGCCGCGCCTGCCCCATGACAGCCCGCTGATCGGCGTCCTGGGCGGCACGGCGGAGTGGCTGTTCCTGCGCGGCGACGTGGTCTCGGTCACGGTCAGCGCCGCCGACAAGCTGGCCGAGGAAGACGATCTGAAAATCGCCGGGCTGATGTGGCGCGACATCGTGCGCGCGTTGAACCTGAAAGCCGGCGATGCGCCGCCGACCCACCGCATCGTCAAGGAGAAGCGCGCGACCTTCGCCCAGACGCCCGCCGAATTGCCACGCCGCGCCAAGACACGCACGCGTTGGGCCAACCTGTTCCTGGCCGGCGACTGGACCGATACCGGCCTGCCCGCCACCATTGAGAGCGCGATCCGCTCCGGCTTCAATGCCGCGGCTGCTGTGGCCGAATAGCAACAGTTCCAGAAACCGGCTAGCTGCCGCCGGATTTATGGACAAATCCGCGACCCGCAATTATTGTTGCAACGCAAGAGGAGAAAGCGAAACGTGCAGGGCTCCCCCGCCGCAAGCACCAACGCCACCGCGCTCCGCACCGACGAATCCCGCCACCCGACCGATCCCACGGAAGTGGACCGCCGGCTGCTGGATGACGTCATCGCGGATGCGCGTCAGTGGCTGCGCCGTCAACAGAAGGACGATGGGCACTGGGTCTATGTGCTCGAGCCGGACGCCACCATGCCGGCGGAATACATTCTCTACGAGCATATCCTCGACGAGATCGACGCCGCGCTGGAAGCGCGCATGGCCGACTACCTGCGCCAGACGCAGGCCGCGGAGCATGGCGGCTGGCCGCTCTATTACGGCGGCGAATTCAACGTCTCGGCGTCGGTCAAGGCCTATTGGGCGCTGAAGATCGTCGGTGACGACATCGACGCGCCGCACATGGCGCGGGCGCGCGAGGCGATTTTACGACACGGCGGCGCGTCCAAATCGAACGTGCTGACCCGGTTCTACCTGGCGCTGTTCGGCCACCTGCCCTGGCGCGCCGTGCCGTGCATGCCGGTCGAGTTGATGCTGCTGCCGAAGTGGTTTCCGTTCCACATCAGCAAGATTTCCTATTGGTCGCGCACCACGCTGGTGCCGATGACCGTGCTGATGGCGCTGCGCGCCAGGGCGGCCAACCCGCGCGGCACGCGGATCGACGAGCTGTTCACCGCGCCGCCCGAGCGGGAAACCCAGTTCCAGGTCAATCCCACCGGACGGCTGTGGGGCGAGTTCTTCCTGTGGCTCGACAAGGTGCTGCACCGCTGGATCGACCCGTTCCTGATGAAGCGCAAGGCCCGGCGCAAGGCGATCGACGCGGCGATGAAGTTCATCAACGAGCGCCTGAACGGCGAGGACGGCATCGGCGCGATCTTCCCGCCCATGGTGTTCACCGTGCTGGCGTTCAAGGCGCTGGGCTATCCCCCGGACCATCCCGACGCGGCGACCGCGAAAAAGGCGGTGCTGAAGCTGATGGACCTGTCGGGCGAGACCGCCTACATGCAGCCCTGCGCCTCGCCGGTCTGGGACACGGCGCTGATCGCCCACGCCATGATCGAGGCGGGCGAGGAGCGCGACGGCGAGGTGATGGGCAAGGCCTTCGACTGGCTGGCCGGAAAGCAGATTCTGAAGACCGTGGGCGACTACGCCGCCTGGCGGCCGGACCTGCGCCCGGGCGGCTGGGCCTTCCAGTACAACAACGCGTACTACCCCGACGTCGACGCCACCGCCGCGGCGGTGCTGGGGCTGGACCGCAACGGCTCGCCCCGGTACCGCCGGGCGATCGACCGCGCGGTCGAGTGGGTGCTCGGCATGCAGAGCAAGAACGGCGGCTGGGGCGCGTTCGACGCCGACAACACCCATTACTACCTGAACTCGATCCCGTTCGCCGACCACGGCGCGCTGTTGGACCCGCCGACCTCGGACGTGACCGCGCGGTGCCTGGGGATGCTGGCGCAGCTGGGATATCCGCGCGAGCATCCCGCGCTGAAGCGCGCGCTCGCGTACCTGAAGGACGAGCAGGAAGTGGACGGGTCGTGGTTCGGGCGCTGGGGCACGAACTACATCTACGGCACCTGGTCGGTGCTGCACGCGTTGAACGCCGTGGGCGAGGACCCGAAGCAGCCCTACATCCAGAAGGCCGTGGCGTGGCTGAAATCGGTCCAGCGCGAGGACGGCGGCTGGGGCGAGGACTGCGCCACCTATTGGCAAGACCAGCGCCACATGGTGCGGGGCAAGGAATCGACCGCCTCGCAGACCGCCTGGGCGGTGCTGGGGCTGATGGCGGCTGGCGAAGTGCACGCGCCGGAAGTGGCGCGCGGCGTGCGGTATCTGCTGGCGGCGCCGCGCGACGGCAGCCATTGGGACGAGAAGTGGTACACTGCGGTCGGCTTCCCGCGCATCTTCTTCCTGAAATACCACGGCTACAGCCACTACTTCCCGCTCTGGGCGCTGGCGCGCTACCGCAACCTGATCAGCGGCAACGCGCTGACCACGCCCTACGGCATCTGACCCGATTGATCGGCGTCGTCACCGGCCTCAAGAGCGAGATCGCCGCGCTCGGGCCGGCCTGGCGCGGCGGCGGCTTCGCGTTCTTCGCCGCCGGCGGCAGCGCCGAACGCGCCGAGGCGGCCGCGCGCGACATGGCGGCGCGCGGCGCCAAGATCCTCGTCAGCGCGGGGCTTGCCGGCGGTCTCGATCCCGCCGCCGGGCCGGGCGATATCGTGCTGGCTGAGGCGGTTATCGCGCCCGATGGGCGGTCCTACCCCGCCGACGCGGCCCTGCGCGCGACGATCGGCCGGGCGCTGGCGCCAGATTTTCGATGGAGCGCCGGCGCCATTCTCGGCTGCGACGCGCCCGTGCTCGGCGCGGCCGCCAAGGCCGAACTCCACCGCCGGACCGGCGCCGTGGCGGTGGACATGGAGAGCCACGGCGTCGCGCGGGCGGCGGCCGAAAACGGGCTTCCCCTCGTCGTTCTGCGCGCGATCGCCGATCCGGCCGGCGAATCCGTGCCCGAGGCCGCGCTCGCGGGCATGCGGCCGGACGGCTCGACCGATCCGCTGGCGGTGCTGCTGCGATCGATTCCGCGGCCGTGGATCCTGCCGGGATTGCTGCGCCTGGCCGGACAAAGCCGCCGGGCGCACGCGGCGCTAGGCCACGTGGCTCTTGCCGCCGGCCGCGTCCTTGTTGGCTGACGCCTTGGGCGCGTGCTTGGTCTCGGCGATGAACTTCTGCACGTTCTTCTCGAACACGTACTCGGCCGGACGCGCCGCGCCCAGGTCGATGTCCTCGGCCATCGCGGCCTCGGTCTCGACGCCGCGCATCGCGACCGCGAGCGCCTTCAGCGGGTGCTTGACCGCGTCCATCGCGGCGGTGGCCTCGTACCCGCAATGCACCATGCAGTCGGCGCATTTCTGGTACCTGCCCGTGCCGTACTTGTCCCAGTCCGTCGTTTCCATCAGTTCCTTGAACGTGGCGGTGTAGCCCTCGCCCAGGAGATAGCAGGGCCGCTGCCAGCCGAACACGTTGCGCGCGGGCATGCCCCAGGGCGCGCATTCGTATTTCTGGTTGCCGGCCAGGAAGTCGAGGAACAGGCTGGAGTTGCTGAACTCCCACTTCTTGCCCTTGCCGCGGCGGAAGATGTCGCGGAACAGGTTCTTGGTCTTCTGGCGGTTGAGGAAGTGCTGCTGGTCCGGCGCCCGCTCGTAGGCGTAGCCGGGCGAGACGGTGATGCCGTCGATCTTCAGCTCGTCGGTGACGAAGGTGAAGAAGTCGGCGATGCGCTTGGCGTCGGTGCCGTCGAACAGCGTGCAGTTGATGCCGACGCGGAAGCCCTTGGCCTTGGCCGCCTTGATCGCCGCCACGGCCTTGACGTAGGTGCCTTCCTGGCAGACCGACTTGTCGTGCTGGCCCTGGTCGCCGTCGAGGTGCACCGAGAAGGTGAGGTACGGGCTGGGCTTGAACAGGTGCAGCTTCTTTTCCAGCAGCAGCGCGTTGGTGCACAGGCTGACGAACTTCTTGCGCTTGACGATGCCGGCGACGATCTCGCCGATCTCCTTGTGCAGCAGCGGCTCGCCGCCGGGAATGGCGACCGCGGGCGCGCCGCACTCGTCCACCGCGTCCAGGCATTCCTTCAAGCTGAGGCGCTTGTTCAGGATCTCGTCGGGATAGTCGATCTTGCCGCAGCCGGCGCAGGCCAGGTTGCAGCGGAACAGCGGCTCGAGCATCAGCACCAACGGGAACCGCTCGTTGCCCATCAGACGCTGCTTCAGCATGTAGGCCCCGATCCGGGCCTGCGCGATCAACGGTACGCCCACCTATTTCCTCGTCTCTCCGGTTTTCCTCGTCTCTCCGGTCGCGCCGGCGGACGCGTCGCCCGCCCGACCTTCCGGACCCTGCCCAGCCGTTTTCGCCGCTTCCGTCCCTGCTGTTCCGCCGCTTCGCCCCTACTCGGCGGCTTCGCCGAGCACGCGCGGCAGCTTGAATTGGATGTTTTCTTCCACGCCGTTCATCTTTTCCAAGTTGATCCGGCCGATCTCGCCGAGCCTGGCGATCAGCTCCTGCACCAGCTCCTCGGGCGCCGAGGCGCCCGCGGTCACGCCGACCGAGCGCGCGCCCTTGAGCCACTCGGGCTTGAGCATCGTGGCGTCGTCGATCAGATAGCTCGGCACGCCGATCTCGTGGCCGATCTCGCGCAGGCGGTTCGAGTTCGAGCTGTTGCGCGCGCCCACCACCAGCAGCACGTCGACCTCGCGCGCCAATTCGCGCACCGCGGCCTGGCGGTTCTGCGTGGCGTAGCAGATGTCCTTGACGTCGGGCCCGACGATCTCGGGGAAGCGGCGCTTCAGCGCCTCGATCACCTCGCGCGTGTCGTCCACGCTCAAGGTCGTCTGGGTGATGTAGGCGAGCTTCAGCGGGTCGCGCACCTTCAGGTTTTCGACGTCCTTGGCGGTCGAGACCAGCCGGCATCCGCCGGGGATGCGGCCCATGGTGCCCTCGACCTCGGGGTGGCCGTCGTGGCCGATCAGCACGACCTCGTAGCCTTTTTCGTGATAGCGCTGGCCTTCCTTGTGGACCTTCGAAACCAGCGGACAGGTGGCGTCGATCACCGGCAGGTCGCGCAAGGAAGCTTCGCCCTCGACCTTCTCGGACACGCCGTGCGCGCTGAACACGGTCACGCCGCCGTCGGGAATCTGGTCGATCTCCTCGACGAACTGGGCGCCCTTGGCGCGCAGCGACTCCACGACGCGCTTGTTATGCACGATCTCGTGGCGGACATAGACCGGCGGGCCATAAAGCTTGAGCGCGCGTTCGACGATCTCGATCGCCCGCTCGACGCCCGCGCAGAAGCCGCGGGGCTGGGCCAGGACAACTTTCAATTGCGGCTTGGCGGGCTCCGCCATGTCAACGTCCTTCTGCCGAAAATCCGCACTGAATACAAGGGCTTGAGACAAGACGCGCGGCCCTGCCCCCAGGCGGACGCCTTGATACAGGACGGGCCGG
>JBQTIS010000398.1:0-2784 GCA_052387895.1 Rhodospirillales bacterium
GCGAGACGGTAAGCCGGCAAAGGCCCGCGGCGCCGCGGCGGCCCGCCCCGCGCCTCCGGCCGTTTCCCTGGCCGGTCGGCCACGCGCGGGCGCCTCGCACCACTATGGCAAGGATTCCCCTATCCGCCAAGTAATCTGGCGCGGACCGGGACAAATCGGGCGAAAACTATGCTTTGACCCCGTCCACCCGCGGCAGGATTTCCTCTGCCGCGCGGCGCACGTCGTCGGGGAAATCGATCTCGACCCAGGCGAGGCCGGTCACGTCCTCGTAGCCGAAGCGCGGGGCCGGCGAGGCCACCAGCACGTCGCGGATCGATTCTTCGTACCACAGGCCACGCTCGCCCTGGCGGATATGGCGATGGCAGTGGCCGATAATCTCGCGGGCCGCCTGCGGATCGAACCGGAAGAAGCCGACCGATTCGCCCATCAGGTCGAATTTGCCCTGCACCTTCTTGTGGAATTCGACCAGCCTGCCGCCGGTCTCGCACAGCTTCACCGGCTCGTCGCCCGGCTCGAAATCGCGATCCAAGAGGAAGCAGTTGCGGTGGCGCGAGCGCGCCAGCCGCGCCAGCACCTCTTCCTCGTACAGCACGTCGCCGTCCATCAGCATCACGTCGCCGCCCGAGGCGAAGTCGTCGGCCAGCGTCGCCAGCGTGATGCCGCTGCCCTCGCGGAAATGCGGGTTGAACACGGTGCGCGCGAATCCGCCGGCGCCGAGCCGCGCGATCTCTTCCTCGACCATGCGCGATTCATAGCCGACGCCGATCACCAGCTCCTCGATGCCGTAGCGTTTGAGCAGCGCGACGTGGCGCTCGAGCAGCGAGCGGCCGGCGAAGCGCAGCAGCACCTTGGGCGGCTCGGGCCTTTCCTTCGACAGCCGGTTGCCGACGCCGGCGGCGAGCATCACAGCCTTCATTGCGGGAACCCCAACCCGGAAAAAGCGCGCCTTAATGCGCCGGGCGGGGGCGCTTGTCCAGCGTGAAAATGGCGCGGCGCGGCGGATCTCCGGCCGCCTCACGCCCCCCGCCACCAGCCCACCAGGCGCCGCCCCGCGCCCCATTGCAGCGCCAGCAGGGCCGGCGCCCCGCACGCCACCTCGCGCCCGCGCTTGGCCAGCGAGACCGCCAGCGCCGCTTCCGCAGGCAGGCCCGCCGCGTTGGCCAGCAGCAGGAACGCGCCCTCCTGGGCGCCGAGCCCGCTGGGCACCACGAAAGCCATGCCGCGCACCGTCGTCACCAGGCTTTCCAGCATCATGGCTTCCACCCAGCCGATGGGGTGGCCCATCAGCCGCGCCAGGTACCAGACCTCGACCACCAGGGAAAACCGCACCGCCAGCCGCCACCAGCACGCCGCCGCGATGCGCGCGGGATGGCGATAGATACGGCCGAGCGCGCGGTCGAGGTCGGAGGCGCTGCCCACCATGTCCCGTCACCGCCGCCCGCCGGCCAGCCGCTCGGCGCGCTGCGCGATCCTGCCGAACATCCCCTGCCCCTGCGCCCAGAAGAACGCGCCCAGCAGGAAGCAGAAGAACAGCGTGCCGCCCAGAAGGCCGGTGATCAGGTCGCCATGCGCCTCGAGATAGATCAGCGCGCCCACGCCCAGAAGCCCGAAGGCGAGCTGGGTGGCGACCTGCGCCGCCTTGTCCGCCACCACCGACGCGCCGGCCAGGGGCCCGGATACGCCGCGCTGGGCCAGCAGCAGGCCCTTGATCACGTCCCCGCCCAGCGCCGCAACCGGCAACAGCGAGTTGACCGAACTGCCGACGTAGTTGAGATAGGCGAGCCGCGCCCAGGGCTGCTCCTCGCCCGGGGGAAAGACCTTGGCCCAGCTGAGACCCATGCCCGCGACCGCGACGGCGTACCACGCCACGACCAAAAGGAACGACCAACCGACCAGCGCCGTCGTGGCCAACACGATCCCCGCGCCCTGCCACAGCACCATGACGATCGCGGCCAGCAATCCCAGCGCCAACAAGACGACGGTCAACGGCTTGATCATGGCGGCATCATGGCGGCATCAAGGGGCGCCCCCGCGGTCCCTGCCCGCGGCCCGCGGCGACGGGGCGCGGGCGCGTCGCTTCCCCTGGCTTACCTATCACAGCCGGGCTATCACCACAGCATGAGGACGGCGGAATGCGACGGGGGCGCGGCGGCGCCGTGAAGTTCCTGGTCACCGGCGCCACGGGATTCGTGGGCTCGGCCGTGGCGCGTCTGCTGCTGGCCAAGGGCCACGCGGTGCGCGCGCTGGCCAGGGCCGGCGGCGATCGGCGCAACCTGGCGGGGCTTAGGATCGAGATCGCCGAGGGCGACCTCAACGACCGCGCCTCGCTCGAGCGCGCCGCGCGCGGCTGCCAGGGATTGTTCCATGTCGCGGCGGACTACCGGCTGTGGACGCCCGACCCGCGGGCGATGATCCGCACCAATGTCGAGGGCTCACGCAACGTTCTGCTGGCGGCGGCCGAGGCCGGCGTCGGCCGCATGGTCTATACCTCGAGCGTCGCGGTGCTGGCCAAGAACAAGGACGGCAGCCCGGCCGACGAGGACACGCCGGTCGCGATCGCGGACATGATCGGCGCCTACAAGACCTCGAAGTTCCTGGCCGAGGAGGAAGTGCGCCGAATCACGGTCGAGCACAGGCTCGACTGCACCATCGTCAATCCTTCCACGCCCATCGGTCCGCGGGACATCAAACCCACGCCCACCGGCCGGATGGTGGTCGAGGCGGCCGCGGGCCGGATGCCCGCTTTCGTCGACACCGGCTTGAACGTCGTGCATGTCGACGACG
>JBQTIS010000399.1:0-4294 GCA_052387895.1 Rhodospirillales bacterium
GAAGCGCGCTTAGGGCTGGCGCGCGATCGAGCCGAGCCGGGTTGTTCCCCCTCACCCCACCCTCTCCCCCTCGATGAGGGGGCGAGGGGTGCGAAGGGTTGCGCGATGCGAAGCAGCGCGCTTACCCGAAGCCGGGTGAGGGGGTGAACGAGCTAACGCTTCGCCGCGAAGAAAGCGCGCAGCAATTCGGCTGCGCGCGCCTCGCCGATGCCGCCGTAAACATCGGGCTTGTGGTGGCAGGTGGCGTGCTGGAACACCCGCGCGCCGTGCTCGACCCCGCCGCCCTTGGGATCGGACGCGCCGTAATAGAGCCGGCGGATGCGCGCGAACGCGATCGCCTGGGCGCATATCGCGCAAGGCTCCAGGGTCACGTACAGATCGCAGCCCACCAGACGCGCCGCGCCCGCGGCCTTGGCCGCGGCGCGGATCGCCAGCAGCTCGGCATGGGCGGTGGGATCGCGGTCGGATTCCGTGCGGTTGTGCGCCGCCGCCAGCACGGCCCCCGAGGCATCCACCAGCACCGCGCCCACCGGCACCTCGCCGGCCCGGGCGGCCTTTTCCGCCTCGGCCAGCGCCAAGTCCATGGGGGAGGGAACGGCGTCGCCCACCTTGCTACGCCGCCTTGCGCGGCACGATGCCCTCGATGTCGCGCTTGCCGTCGCGCACGGCGCGGTCGAGGTCGTAGGCCTGCTGCAAATTGAGCCAGAGCTGCGGCCCGGTGCCAAACCAGCGTCCGAGCCTGAGCGCCGTGTCCGCGCTGACCGCGCGCTTGCCCGCCAGAATTTGCGAAACGCGGTTCGCGGGCACCCGCAAGGCGCGCGCCAGTTCCGACGCGCTGACGCCGAGTTCCTTCAACTCATCGGCCAGGATTTCGCCGGGGTGAATGCCGTCTCGCCTACTCATTATTTTCCTCGCTACCTCAAACTCCAATGCAATGGTGTCATACGCAGTGCGATACCGAGGTTCTTTCATCCAAGCACGATGCAACGAATTCAAAGACCTACTCTTGGTCATCGACTAGTACCCAGATGGTTTTCAATGACAATTCCGCCTGCAACTCCGGTGAAAGCTTCAAATAATTTTGTTGGAGCGCTTCGATCAAGTCGCCAGCATTCCATAATCTTATCTTGAAATATGATCTACGCGCCTCCTTAAGTACCGATTCCTTAAAACCTCCCCATGATACGATCATTCCTTGGTCTGCTCCAAAGCTATCCATGACGCCTGTCAATTCTCGAAGCACGCCGACGTCGACCGGGTATTCGCTAGATTTGACCTGAACTGCAATTCGAGGAGCGTCAAAACCCATTGGTCCAGATCCTGCCAGGATGTCGACTCCACCATCCGGCCCTGGCGGCGCTTGCCATACTTGATACCCCTGCGCGGATAGAACGCCAGCCACAAGGCGCGTGAATTCGTGCTCCTTAAATTTGCTGCGGATAAAGGCGATGATTCTGTCTTCTGCAATCTGAGTTATGTCAGCGGCTCGCTCTTGAGCCGTGTCAATAATTTCTTCTTCCGATTGTTGTGCCGGAGCCACACGCCCTTCTAATTGAGCGAGTATCCTTGCCTCAGCGTTATTCCTCCGAACTTCGAAAACAGTAAGTGTCGATCCCAAAGAGTTACGAATATTTTCTGGTATTTCACTTCGAGGTAAATCGGTTCTAATCCACTTAACAGGCCGCTGGTGTTTTGCTCCTTCTGGCGCTGTTGGCACAAATCGGTATGGGCCGGTTACTTGACCAAACGCGACTGCAGATCGTGATTTCAAGGGCAATGCAACAATATCGCCTTCCTTAATGCGCGATCTAAACATCCAAACTTCTGCAATCCATACATCGCGTCGAGTTTTCTTTTCGCTTAAATGTACCCTTGCGATCAGCGCGGCGAGCGCATCGCGATCCTTAATGTCCTTTAGATCGCCAAGCTCCGCCCAACCGATAGAAACGATTTTGCTGTCGAGGTTATATGTTTCAAATTCACCGTGCTTTCCCGCTCTTACTGCCCAAAACGCCATGACATCCCCCCAAGGTATTGGACAAGCAAAACTAGCATCATTCGACCTTTGATGGCATCCAACTACTAAATCGAGACTTGTTGCTTTGTGCTTATGTGGAATAGATTGCGCGCCATGCCCCTTCCCGTGATCGGCCTTACGCTCGACGCCGAGAAGCCCGGCGGATACTCGAAATTCCCGTGGTACGCCGTGCGCGAGAACTATTGCACGGCGGTGGCGCGCGCAGGCGGCCTGCCGGTGCTGCTGCCGCACGAGCCTGGGCGCGCGGGCGAGTACCTGGACGCGATCGACGGGCTGATCGTCACCGGCGGCGCGTTCGACGTGGACCCGGCGATCTTCGGCGCCGCCACGCGCCACGAAAAGGTCACCACCAAGGACCGCCGCACCCAATTCGAGCTGGCGGCGACGCGCGGGGCGCTGGAGCGCGACATGCCCGTGCTCGGCATCTGCGGCGGCCAGCAATTGCTGCACGTCGTCCTGGGCGGGACGCTGATCCAGCACATCCCCGACGAGGTCAAGGAAGCTTTGAAACATGAACAGCCCAACCCGCGCGACGAGCCGGGCCACGAAGTCGAGATCGTGCCGGGCACGCTTTTGCATAAAGTGGTGGGTACGACGCGCCTCAAGGTCAACAGCGCGCATCACCAGGCCGCCGGGGACGTGCCGCAAGGGGTGATCGTCAACGCGCGCGCGCCGGACGGGGTGATCGAGGGCATGGAGGCGCCGCGCTATCGCTTCTGCCTGGGCGTGCAGTGGCACCCCGAGTTCTCGATCTCGCCGGGCGACGAGCGCATCTTCGACGCCTTCGTCGCCGCTTGCCGCTGACGCGGCGGGGCCGCCTGCCGCCATGGAAGCCCCGCAGCGCGTGGCCAAGCTGATCGCCCGGGCGGGCCTGTGCTCGCGCCGCGACGCCGAGCGCCTGATCGCCGAGGGCCGGGTGAAGCTCGACGGCAAGACCCTGAACCAGCCCGGCACGGTGGTGGACGATCCCCGGCGCCTCTTGGTGGACGGCAAGCCGCTGCCCGCCGCGGGGCGCGCGCGGCTGTGGCGCTATCACAAGCCGGCGGGGCTGATGACCACTTCGCGCGACCCGCGGGGCCGTCCCACCGTGTTCGAGCGCCTGCCGGCGACGATGCCGCGGGTGGTCAGCGTCGGGCGGCTGGACTTGAATTCCGAGGGCCTGCTGCTGTTGACCAACGACGGCGCGCTGGCGCGGCACCTGGAGCTGCCGGGGACCGGCTGGGTCAGGCGCTATCGCGTGCGCGTGCACGGGCTGCCCGATCCCAAACGCCTGGCAGAATTGAAGGACGGCGCCACCGTGGACGGCGTGCGTTACGGGCCGGTCGAGGCCGCGCTGGAGCGCCGGCAGGGAAGCAACGCGTGGCTGACCATGGCCTTGAGCGAGGGCCGCAACCGCGAGGCGAGAAAACTGTGCGAATCGATGGGCCTTCAGGTGTCGCGGCTGATCCGCGTGGCCTATGGCCCGTTCCAGCTCGGGCTTCTGCCGCGCGGCGAGGCGGAAGAGGTGCCGGCGCGCGTGCTGAAGGACCAGCTCGGCGGCGCGCTCGGCGGAAAGCCTGGGACGAGCCGTGAGAATCGTCGCGGGTAGGCATCGCGGCCGCGCGATCGCGGCGCCGGCCGGCGGCGACATACGGCCCACGTCCGATCGCGCGCGCCAGGCCGTGTTCGACCTGCTGGCGCATCATCCCCAGACCGCCGGCAAGCTGCCGGCCGGCGCCGAGGTGCTGGACGCTTTCGCCGGCACCGGGGCGATGGGCCTGGAAGCGCTGTCGCGCGGCGCGCTGCGCGCCACCTTCATGGACGCGGCGCCCGCGGCCGTCGCCTGCATCCGCGCCAACGCCGCGAAGCTGGGCGAGGCCGGGCGCGTGGAGCTGCTGCGCGCCGACGCCGCCAAGCCGCCCGCCGCGCGGACGCCGGCGACCCTGGCGTTCCTGGACCCGCCCTATGGCAAGGATGTGGCCGAGCCCGCGCTCGAAGCGTTGGCGCGCAAGGGCTGGTTCGCCGACGATGCCGTCGTGGTGGTCGAGCACGATGCGCGCCGCGAGCTGAAGCTCCCGCCGGGGTTCGCGCCGTTCGACCGGCGCCGCTGGGGCCGCGCGCGGTTCCTGTTCTTGCGCTACCATGGCCGCGAGGGGGCGGGCGCGTGAGCGGAGCGAAATTCACCGTCGACGTGGAATGGGGCGATTGCGACGGCGCGCGCATCGCTTTCTATCCCAATTTCTTCCGCTGGATGGACGCGGCGGCCTGGCATTTCTT
>JBQTIS010000400.1:0-2828 GCA_052387895.1 Rhodospirillales bacterium
TCCCGTCGCTTCGCGCCGGGTCCCTCCCTCTCCCGCCTCCGCCAAGGCTTCGGCGGGCGAGGGGTTTCAAGCCCCTCTCCCGACCTTTGGGGCGGGAGAGGGTGCCGCGAACGAGAGAGAGCGGCGGGTGAGGGCGCATGGCGCGGGCGGCGCGGCGTAAGCCCGTGCCCTCACCTTCCCGTTGCTTCGCGCCGGGTCCCTCCCTCTCCCGCCTCCGCCAAGGCTTCGGCGGGCGAGGGGTTTCAAGCCCCTCTCCCGACCTTTGGGGCGGGAGAGGGTGCCGCGAACGAGAGTGAGCGGCGGGTGAGGGCGCATGGCGCGGACCGGGCGAGCGCCGTCACGCCGCCCATCAATCGTCCGTCCGGTTCGCCTCCAGGGCTTGCCTCGCCAGCGCGTCGGCGCGCTCGTTGCCGTCGTGGCCGGAATGGCCGCGCACCCAGCGCCATTCCACCTCGTGGCGTTCCAATGCCGCCTCCAGCCGCCGCCACAGATCGACGTTCTTGACCGGCTTCCTGTCGGCGGTCCTCCAGCCCTTTTCCTTCCAGGCGTGGATCCAGCGCGTGATGCCGTCGCGCAGGTACGTGCTGTCGGTGTAAAGCCGCACGCGCGACGGGCGCTTGAGCGCCTCCAGCGCCGCGATCGCCGCCATCATCTCCATGCGGTTGTTGGTGGTCGCGCCCTCGGCGCCGCTCAATTCCCTCTCCGCGCCGCGATAGCGCAGGATCGCGCCCCAGCCCCCGGGGCCGGGATTGCCGCTGCACGCCCCGTCGGTGAACACCTCGACGACGGGGGGATGCGCCTTGGTCATCGCGTTCAGTCCAGCCCGTAGGCGCCGGGGCCGGCGACCGCCTGGTGGAAGCGCAGCTTGCGCGCGTACTCCATCGGGTCCTTGGGCTTGACCAAGGCGCCGGCGGGGTGGTTCAGCCGATCGTAGAGCCGCGTCAGCAAAAAGCGCAGCGCGCTGCCGCGCGCGAGCAGGGGCAGCGCGGCCACCTCGTCCGGCGAAATCGGCCGCACCCGGCGATAGGCTTGCAGCATCAGCCGCGCCTTGGTGACGTTGAAGTCGCCCTCGCGCTCGAAGCACCACGCGTTGAGGCAGATCGCGATCTCGTAGGCGAAAAAGTCGTTGCAGGCGAAATAGAAGTCGATGATCCCCGACACCCGCTCGCCCAGGAAGAACACGTTGTCGGGACACAGGTCGGCGAGGATCACGCCGGCGGGCAGGCCTTTGGGCCAACGGGCCTCGAGATGCCGCAGCTCGTCGCGAATCAAGGGCGCCAGGGATGCGTCGATCTCGCCCGCGCGCGGGGCGCAGGCATCGGCCAGCTTGCGCCAGCCCGCGAGCGCCAGGTCGTTGGCGCGCGCCATGGCGAACGAGGCGCCGGCCAGGTGCATGCGCGCCATGGCGTCGCCCAACAGGCGGCAATGGACCGGCGTCGCCAGGCGCGGCCACATGCCTTCGAGAAACGTGATGATCGCGGCGGGCCGCCCGCACACCCGGCGCAGCGCCTCGCCGTCGCGCCCGCGCACCGGGGTCGGGCAGGTAAAGCCGCTGTTGGCGAGATGCTCCATGAAGCCCAGGAAGAACGGCAGGTCCGCGGGGCTGACGCGCTTTTCGTACAGCGTCAGGATATAGGCGCCGCGGGCGGTGTGCAGCAGGTAGTTCGAGTTCTCCACGCCCTCGGCGATGCCCTTGCAGCTGGTCACTTGGCCGATGTCGTATTCGGCGACGAACCGGGCCAGGTCCTGGTCGCCGACCTCGGTATAGACGGCCATGGCGCTAGCGCGCGCTTACCGCGGCGCAAGCGGGCGGGGCGGCGCTCGCGGTCAAGGTCGCCGCGCGCGAATCGGTCCACGGGCTCGGCGGCGGCCGCACTTGTGCAGTCATGGTCCAGACCCTAATGTCGCCCCAACCGGCGGCAAGACCGCCGGCGCCGGGCCGAGGTGCCGCGGGCGACACTATGACGGCGGCGGGCCAAAGGAAAGGGCGGGCATGGCGACTCCGGTCGTGGCGCAGAAGGCGCCGTTCGCCGTCCAGGTCGAGGCGGGCAAATCCTATTGGTGGTGCGCCTGCGGCAGGAGCCGCAAGCAGCCGTTCTGCGACGGCTCGCACAAGGGATCCGGCTTCGAGCCGGTGCCGTACACGGCCGCGAAATCCGACACCGCGTGGTTCTGCGGCTGCAAGGCGAGCGGCGCGAAGCCGATGTGCGACGGCTCGCACAAGCGGCTGTAGCGGTGGCCGGGCGGGCCCAGCGCGCGCTCCTCGCCGGCGGGCTCGCGCTGGCGCTGGCCGCGTCGGCGCTTCCCGCCGCGGCGGCCGAGGCGGACTGCCCCGATATCGGCCTGGTGCCCGAGCTCACGCGGCTGACCCAGTTCAAGGACGGGCCGGGCCGCACGCTGGACGACGTGCGCTACGACATCGTGGTGCGCGCGCTGACCCCGCCGGCGTGCCGCGAGAAGGACCGGTTCGTGAACGTGTCCTTGCGCATCGTCTTCGACGTGCAGCGCGGCCGGGCCGCGGGCGGGGGCCGGGCGCAGTATTCGTATTTCGTCGCCATCATGCACCGCGTCACCAAGGAGATCATCGCCAAGGAAGTGTTTCCGGTGGCGTTCGATTTCCCCGAGGGGCGCGCCGGCGTGGCGATCGAGGAGGAGCTGGAGCAGGTGCGCTTCCGCTTCGGCAAGGACGAGAAGCCGGTCTACTACGCGATCCTGGTGGGGCTGCAACTGACCGAGGACGAGCTCGCCTACAACCGCCGGCGGCGCGGCGAATCGCCCGACGCGCCGCGCCCGGCGCCGCCCGGCCTGCCGGCGCTTCCCGGGCCGGC
>JBQTIS010000401.1:0-6882 GCA_052387895.1 Rhodospirillales bacterium
CTTGGCGGCGCTGCCGCCGCCGGGGCCGGCGATGCCGGTGATCGAAACCGAGACGTCGGCGCGCGAGCGGCGGATGGCGCCCCGAGCCATCGCCAGGGCCACTTCCTTGCTGACCGCGCCCTTGGCCGCGATGAGCTTGGCGGGCACGCCCAAGAGTTCGGTTTTGGCCGCGTTGGAGTAGGTGACGAAGCCGCGCTCCACCACGTCGGACGAACCGGCGATTTCGGTCAGGACGGCCGTCACCATCCCGCCGGTGCAGGACTCCGCCGTCGCCAGCGTCAGCCCGGCCCTGCGGAACGCCGCCAGCAACGCTCCGGCCTTCGTCGCCAGAGACCGGCTGAAGTTAAACTTGCTTGGCAAGGAATCCAGCCAATAGCATTACAACTAAAGCATAAATACCTGCCGCCACGTCGTCCAGCATGATCCCCCCAGCGCCGCCGATATTGCGGTCGATCCAGCCCACGGGGAACGGCTTCAGGATGTCGAAAAGCCGGAACATTACGAACCCGGCGGCGTAGGTCAGGAGGTCCGGCGGCAGCATGGACAGCGCGATCATCTGCCCCGCCACCTCGTCGATCACCACTTCCTGCGGGTCGTGTGCGCCGGCGCCGCGCCGGAGATAGGTTCGCACGGCGATGAAGCCGATCGCCGCGACGCCCAGCGCCGCCGCCAGCAACGCCCCGGGCGAGAGCGCGGTGGCGATCAGGTAGCTGGGGGGCAGGGCGGCGAGCGAGCCCCAGGTGCCCGGCGCCTTCGAGGCCAGGCCGATCCCGCCGACGCAGGGAATCCACCACGCCGGGTGCGAGCGGGGGAGGCCGCGATCGCTTGGGTTCACTGGCGGCGGGTTCATCCCGGCAGGCGAATCGTGGCGACGGCCTGGGCGGCGATGCCCTCGCGCCGGCCGGTGAAGCCCAGCTCCTCGGTGGTCGTCGCCTTCACGCTGACGCGCGAAGGCTCGAGGCCCAGGATCTCGCCCACGCGCCTGGCCATGGCGGCGCGGTGCGGCCCGACCCTGGGCCGCTCGCAGACGATGGTGACGTCGAGATGCACGATCGCCCCGCCGCGCGCGGTCACCTGGTCGGCGGCGTGGCGGATGAACACCGCGGAGTCCGCGTCCTTCCAGCGCGCGTCCGTGGGCGGGAAGAAGCTGCCGATGTCGCCGACGCCGAGCGCGCCCAGGATCGCGTCGGTCAGCGCGTGCAAGGCCACGTCCGCGTCGGAATGGCCGATCAGCCCGGAGTCGTGCGGCACGCGCACGCCGCACAGCGTCACGTAATCCTGCTTCTTGCCGAGGCGGTGGACGTCGAAGCCCGTGCCGACGCGGGTTTCGCCGCCCCCGCCGCGCGCGGCCAGCACCCGCTCGGCGCGGCTCAAGTCGTCCATGGTAGTCACCTTGAAATTGTCCTCGCTGCCCGCGACCAGCGCCACTTCCAGGCCCGCGCGCTCGGCCACCGCCGCGTCGTCGGTCAGCTCGGCCGCCTTGGGCCCCCTGCCGGCGGCGGCGCGATGGGCGGTCAGGATCTCGCGGAAGCGGAAGCCCTGCGGCGTTTGCGCGCGCCACAGCGCCGCGCGGTCCAACGTGCCGGCGATGGCGTCGTCCTTGCCGGCCCGCTTGATCGTGTCGGCCACCTTCACCGCCGCGATCGCGCCGGGCGAGCGGGAAAGCGCGTCCAGCGTGCGGTCGATGATCGGCGCGTCGACGAACGGCCGCGCCGCGTCGTGGATCAGCACCAGGTCGGGCGCGCGCTTCTCCAGGCTTTCCAGGCCGAGCCGCACCGAATCCTGGCGCGCCGCGCCGCCGTGGACCGGCGGGGGCAGGTCCAGGCCCGCGACCGCCGCGTCGTACAGCGCCCGGTCGTCGGGGTGGATCACCACCTGCGCCTGGCCGACGCGGGGATGGCCGAGGAACACGGCCAGGCAGTGCCGCAGCACGGCCGCGCCGCCCAGCTTGAGGTACTGCTTCGGCGTCTCGCCGCCGAAGCGGTGGCCGCGTCCGGCGGCGACGATGAGCGCGATGCAGGTGGTCATGGGCGGAAAGTGCGCCTTGCGTTCATGGCTAGGGTCATACGAAGCGGGCGGGACCGTAGACTGCGTCCCCAGCGTTGCCAAGCCGGCGGCGCCGCAGCGCTGCCGCTATCGGCCAACTCTACCACAGTCGAGCAATTGACGGTTGGGCGCGGGCGTGAACCAACTCACATTGCGCCGCACATCCCCCCGGGGAAGGTTGTGCATTCCGTTGACTTTGGCGGCGGCAAATGTTGTTGTTCGCATGCGAATGCGTCGCGCGGGGGGTTACATGAGTCCGGCGCGCATCTCTGCCGTTCTCGCCATAGCCGCGATCTGGGCCGCGCCCGGATGGGCAAAAGAGTGCGGACTCGATCCGGGGCCGCCGCAACCCGTACGCGTCGAGAACTGCGACATCCGCATCGTGATGGGCGACCTCAAGCGCTTGGTCGAGTCCTATCGCCATCGCGCCTGCATGACCAGTGTCCGCGATCTGGACTCCGCGGACGATGCGATGGCCGCCGAACGCAAGCGCGCGCAGGCCCTGCTGTCCGACCCCAAGCTTCGCGAACACCTGAATCTCTGCATCGGCCGCGCGAACTGATCGCCGCTTCGCGCGCCAACGCCGCCCGCTGGAGGAGACCATGACCAAGCTGTTGCTGCGATTAGTCGTCACGGCCACGGCGTTCGGTCTCGTCGTCGCGAGCAGCGGCGCGCAGGAGCTTCCGGTTCAAAAAAGCGGCGGCTGGACCGTCAGGCCTTTCGATAAGGACCCGGCACAGCTCCATAACGTCTGGCTGTCCCGGTATCAAGAAAACGACTGCGGCGAATCGTGGCGGCAGGATTGGAAGCTCAAGTGGGAGGCGATCTCCAAAGAATCGATGGACAAGTGCGAATACAAGAAGGTGACCGAACTGATCGAGAACAACGAACGCGTGCTCCGCTTCGAGTACTGCCGCGTGATTTGGCAACGGATCAGGCACTACCGCGCAAAGTATGCGGCGGAGGCGATCGGCGCGGAGCTGGAGGACCAGCTGTTCCATCCGTTCCCGACAAGCTGGTCCGAGGCCGCGGGCAAGGGCGCGCAGAAGGCGCTTGGAAGGGCGAGCGGCGTCTTTGGCGCGGGTCAGGCCGCCCTCGGGATTCTCGACCTAAAGGATCAATGGGACACGGAGGAGGAATCGGCTGCGTTGTACAGTCGGTACAACAAAACCTACTCGCATCACGAAATGATACTGAAGGAAACCAAGCGTTACTGGGAAGTCACGCAGCGCAAGCTATTGAACTGCCCGCCGGTTACGACGAGTTCGGGCGGCGGCGGCACGAAACAGCCGGAGCCCCCGGGCGACCCCACGCCGCCGGAACCCGTCAAGACCGGTACCACAACGAGTCCGGGCGGCGCGGCCGTCAAGAAGTCGGAGATAAGATCGGATTTGGGCAAGGGCAGCGGCAGCGCACAGCAGGCCGCGGTGCCTCCGGCCGATCCAATGCAGCCGGCGCCGCCAAAGGACCCGACGCCGCCTGCCGATGATCTCGGATACACCGATCCGGGCGTCCCTGAGTTGATGGACTTCGTTTTTTCCGAGCCGATTCAATGCACACCGGAAGGGGAATACCGTGTGGTAAGCGACGAGCAGCAAGCGGCGTGCGACAAAAAAGTCCTCAAGGCCGCGACCAAAGCCGCCGATACGGCGGCGGCGTGGGCGCTCGGCAAGCAGCCTAGCGGCGCAGGCGGAACCGCCAAGCCGGTCGACCCGGTGGCGTTCTGGGGCGACGCGTGCCACGCGATCATGGAATTGTCGAGCCGATTCCAGCCGCAAGGAATGCGCGACCCACAGGCGGCAATCGGCCACTCGCGACGGCGCGCCGAGGAAGCGATCGCGCTGGCCTCGGGACTTGGCCGCGACGGCCAGAATCTGGAAAAACAGGCGGAGAATGCGTTCCTGGAGGGAGACGAGGCGTTGGCCAGCGCTTCGAAGGCGCGTAGCGGCAGTTCGGAAGCAAAAAAGCTCACACGCGACGCGAAAAGGGCCGCCGAGCACGCGGCGGCGGCGGCAGCCGAGGCGGTCGCGCGCCAAATGTTGGGATGGCGGCTCCAGGACGTGGGCTTCCTCTACCTCGCGCATGCCCGCCGCATTCAGCGCGCCCAAAGCGGCCCCGGCCCTGCTGCGGGCAATCTGCCTCCGATCAATCCGAATTATTGCGCGCAGCGCATCAACTACGTCGTTGCGCTGAACCGGCCGGGCCAGATCGGGGCGGGAACCGGGTGGACGGGCGGCGCTCCCGGGTATCAGCCAGGCCAGCAGCCAACCCAATTTCCGGTCGGTTCGCCCCCGGGAACGGGCGGCGGACAGGTCGGCACGGCGACGCAGGGCGGAGCGCCCGGGTACGCGCCTGGCTACGCACCGGGGTACGCGCCTGGCTACCCGGCCGGGCCTTATGGCCGTACCGATCCAGGCGCTGTGGGCGGGACGCAGCAACCTTCGATATTCGGCGGCGGAACGCAGCAGCGCTATGGCACCGGCGCTCCTTCGGTTGGAACCTTCGGTGGTGCGACCGGTAGATCGGTGCTGGGCACGCAACCCAGCGGAAGGCCCACGGGATCGTCGTCGGGAACGATTCAGCGGCCGTCGTCACAGCCGGACGAACTGCTGAAGCAGGGCGGAAGAACCGGCGGCACAACGCGCTGACTGGTAACGCTTAGGCCGCACCGCGTGGCCGGGCAGTTGCACGCGTCGTTGTAACCGTCCGCGCGTTTGCCTATCGTGGCCCGCGCATGAGCGCGGATTTCCTGTTCGCCCTGTCGGCGCTTCTGGCGTTAGTACCGGCGGCGGCGCTTTCGTGGCGGCGCCTGTCGACGCCCGGCGGCGGCGCGGCGCGGCCCGACGCCGCGTTCTGGGCGACTGCGGCGGTCGCGCTGGCCGGACCCCTGGCCTGGGTCCATGCGCTGGTCGCCCAGGGCTGGCACACCGGATTCTCGACCGCGCTGTGGATCACCATCGCCGGCAGCGTGCTGGCGTTCGCCGCCTCTTCGGCGCTGGCGCGCCAGGCCTGGAAGCTGGCGCCGCTGCTGTTTCCCTATCTGATCGTGTTGGGGCTGGCGGCGCTGGTGTGGCAGCACGCGCCGGAGCGGCCGCTCAAGACCGCCGGGCATTCCGCGTGGCTGTGGATTCACGTCGCCATTTCCGTGGCGACCTATGCGCTGGCGACGCTCGCAGCGGTCGCGGGCCTGGGCGTGTTCCTGCAGGAGCGTGCGCTGAAGAACCGCCGGCCGGACGCGCTGACCCGTCACCTGCCCTCGGTCGCCGACGGCGAGGGGCTGTTGATCGGACTGCTGCTGGCCGCGGGCGGCATCCTGCTCGCGGGCATGGTGACGGGGGCCTCGATCCAGTACCTCAACACCGGCGCGCCGCTGCGCCTGGACCACAAGACCGTGCTGTCGCTGACCAGTTTCGCGGTGATCGCCGCGCTGCTGGCCGCCCACTACCGGACCGGGATTCGCGGCCGCCGCGCCGCGAGATACATGCTGCTGGGCTATCTGCTTTTGACCCTGGCCTATCCTGGAGTGAAATTTGTAACAGACGTGCTAATCGGTTGATTTAACTAATATCTTCGGTACACCCTGGCTTTGAGCGTCATGGAATTATATTCTTGTTGCAACGCAATATAATCATGTTAAATTGAATAATAATTAGGCTGCATGGAATGATGCCTAAAAAATGAGCATAAGAATCGGCTCTGTTGAATTGACCGACCCGGTCATCCTGGCGCCGATGTCGGGGGTGACCGACCTGCCGTTTCGCCGCCTGGTGAAGCGCCAGGGGGCGGGCTTGGTCGTTTCCGAGATGATCGCCAGCGAGGCGATGGTCCGCGAGAACCGCAAGACCCTGCTGATGGCGGCCAACGATGCCGACGAGCGGCCGATGGCGGTGCAGCTCGCGGGCTGCGAGCCCGCGGTCGTGGCCGAGGCCGCCAAGCTGAACCAGGACCGCGGCGCCGCGATCATCGACATCAATGTCGGCTGCCCGGTCAAGAAGGTGGTCAACGGCCACGCCGGTTCGGCGCTGATGCGCGACGAAATCCACGCCGCCAGGATTCTGGAGGCGGCGGTCAGGGCTGTGAACCTTCCCGTCACGCTGAAGATGCGCACGGGCTGGAACGACGAGAACCGCAACGCTCCGTCGCTGGCGCGCGTGGCCGAGCAAAGCGGCGTCAAGATGATCACGGTTCACGGCCGCACGCGCTGCCAGTTCTACGAAGGCCGCGCGGATTGGCGTTTCGTCGCCGAGGTGAAGGCGGCGGTGAAAATTCCCGTCGTGGTCAACGGCGACATCGCCACCCTCGACGAGGTGGACGAGGCGCTGGGCCAGTCCGGCGCGGACGGGATGATGATCGGGCGCGGCGCCTGCGGCCGGCCGTGGTTCCTGAACCAGGTGATGCATTACCGGCGCACCGGCGAGCGCCTGCCCGATCCGACGCTGGCCGAGCAGCGCGCGATCGTGCTGGAGCACTACCGCGCCATGCTGTCGCATTACGGGCGCGCGGGCGGCTCGCGCGTCGCGCGCAAGCATCTGGGCTGGTACTCGAAGGGCCTGCCGCAATCGGCCGAGTTCCGCTCGGCCGTGATGCGCGAGCCCGAGCCCGAGAAGGTCGAAGCCATGATCGGCGGCTTCTGGGGCGCGTCGATGGAGCGCCTGGCGGCATGACCGGCGGCGTGATCGGCCGCATCGGCGGGCGTTTCGCGCGCGCCAAGGTCACGCCGATGCCGGCGCGGGGGCCCGACGTGGGCGCGCGGGTGCAAGCGCGGCCGCGCCCGGGGGGGGCGGGCGGCCGCGAGGGCAAGCTGATATTCGTAAACCCCCCCGCCCAGCACTTTTT
>JBQTIS010000402.1:0-6817 GCA_052387895.1 Rhodospirillales bacterium
GCCGCTGTCGCGGTCCGCCACGGTTCCGCCGAGATAGGAGAGCCGCACGTTGTCGTCGACGATCAGCCGGTCGGCCGGACCCTCGATATGCACCACGCCGTCCCTGATGACGTAGCCGTATTCCGCCAGCAGCAGCGCCATGCGCACGTTCTGCTCCACCAGCAACAGCGTCATGCCGTCGCGGCAGATGCGGCTGATGATGCGGAAGATATCCAGCACCACCTGCGGCGCAAGCGCGGCGCTGGGCTCGTCCAGCAGCATCATCTTAGGCTCGGACATCATGCCGCGGCCGATGCACAGCATCTGCAATTGTCCGCCCGAGAGCGTCGCCGAATACTGGTTGCGCTTGTCGGCCAGCACCGGGAAATATTCGAACACCCGTTCCAGCGTGCGGCGGATTTTGGCGCGGCCTTTGCGCACATGGGCGCCCAGCTGCAGGTTCTCCTCCACCGTCATGGCGGGATAGGCTTCCTTGCCCTGGGTCACTTGCACAAGGCCGCGGCGCACGATCAGGTCGGGCCTGAGCCCGTCGATGCGCTCGCCGTCGAAAGCGATCGTCCCGCGCCAAGGCTTGATCAGCCCGGAAATGGCCTTGAGCAGGGTCGACTTGCCGGTGCCGTTGCCCCCTAGCAGCGCCACGATCTGGCCGCGGGCGACCTTCAGCGATACCCCGTTAAGGATTTGGACGCTGCCATAGCCGCCCTCAACCCCTTCAATTTCCAGCATTGGCCCCCAGAACCTTCCGTACCCTGAAAGTTCCACCCGCGGCGCGGACGGGCCGAGCGATTACAGACGACTTGCCTAGCGTCGTCCAGCCGGATATCAGGATCGGGGGAAATAAGAACACGGCTTGCATGGACAGGCAATAATTTCTCCTATAACACTTAAAAAATAGGTTCAAGGGAGGGAAACATGAGAGTTCGGTCCATCCGGAAAAGCCTGGCCTTCGGCTCGGTCCTGTTGCTGGCTCTGGGCATGGTCCCGGCCAGCGCCAGCGCCCAGGGCACCGTGCGCATCGGCGTCACGCTGCGGATGCTGGTGGAGAACGGCTTCAAGTACGGGCAGCTGACCAAGGACGAGCTGGAGGCGGTCAACGCCGCCGGCGGCATCAACGGCCAGAAGCTCGAGATCATCCTGCTCGACGACGAGTGCAAGCCCGACAAGGGCGTGGCCAACGCCAACCGCTTCATCCACCAGAACAAGGTGCACCTGATCATCGGCTCGACCTGCAGCTCGGTGTCGCTGCCGCTGGTCGACATCACCGCCAAGGAGCAGGTGCCCCAGATCATCCCGCATTCCACCAACACCACGATCACGCAAAAGGGCAGCGCCTGGGTGTTCCGCACCTCGGTGGCCGAGCGCTACTACGCGGCGGTGCACGCCAAGTACCTGGCCGAGAACGCGGGCAAGAAGGTCGCGTACCTCTTCACCAACGACGGCGCCGCGATCTCGTTCGTCCGCGACTACAAGGGCTACATGAAGAGCACCTACAACGCGGATCCGCTGTACGAAGCGCAGATGCAGGAGACGGACCTGGACTTCCGGCCGCATCTCTTGAAGATCAAGTCGCTCAACCCCGACGTGCTGGCGATCGGCGGCCAGATCGACGCGATCGCGCGCATCGCCCAGCAGTCCTATGAGGTCGGCATTCCCTCGAAGGTGCGGCGCGTCTCGGCCTCGGCGGCGTCGAACGCGCCGGTGCCGGAGCTTGCCGGCGACGCGGTCAAGGGCCTGGTGTTCGCCGCCGCCTTCTCGTGCACCGACGAGCGCGAGGTGGCGAAGAAATTCGTGAAGATGGTGCAGGACAAGTACAAGGTGCGCTGCCCGGACCACGACTTCTCGCAGGCCTATGAGACGGCGCAGATCGTCAAGCTGGCTCTCGGCCGCGCCAAGCTGAAGTTGACCGACGCCTCTTTGGCCGACGACCGCAAGGCGATCCGCGACGCGCTGGCCACCATCAAGGACTACAAGGGCCTGGCCTCGGGTCCGATCAACTTCTGCGCCGACCCGACCCCGCAGTGCCGCGACGGCAACCGCACCGGCATCCTGGTCGAGTACACCAAGGGCGGGAAGGACTACCAGATGCGTGTGCTCGCCCGCGTCGGCTTCGAGGCCGATTTCGGGCTGCCCAAGAAATAACGGGCACCGACGCCACGCCGGTTCCGCCGGCCGGCTTGTCCGCCGGCCGGCGGGGCGCTCATCGATTCGAAGCGACCGGCATGCCGATGCGATGAACGACGAACCCACGCCACCGGCCGCGACGGCGCAAGTCCGGATCGGCTTTTCCGCCGGCGGTCTGCGCCGCCATATTCCTTGGGCGGCCGGTTTCGTGGTGTTGCTGCTGCTGCCATGGGCGACGCGGAACGCCTATCATCATTTCATCCTGAACATCATCCTCATCAACGTTATCCTCGCGGTCGGACTGAACGTCGTGAAGGGTTTCGCCGGTCAGGTCACGGTCGGCCATATCGCGCTCGCCGCCATCGGCGCCTATTCCTCGGCGGTGTTCGCGGCCAAGTTCGGCTTGCCGTTCTGGCTGTCTTTGCCTGCGGCTGTCGCGGTCACCGGACTGGTCGGCGCCGTGGTGGGCATTCCCTCGTTCCGGCTCGAGGGCGCCTATCTGGCGCTAGCCACGCTGGGACTGGCCGAATCGGTGCGCATCGCCATCGGCGTGACCGAGTATATCGGCGCCGCCGTCGGCTTCAGCGACATTCCGCCGCCGTTCCTGTTCGGCCGCGAGATCGTCGACCACGGCGCATACTACTACGTCATCATGCCGCTGGCCCTGGCCGGCATCTATTTTTCGTTCTGCATTCTGCGGTCGGACATCGGGCGCTCGTTCAAGGCGCTGCGCGAAGACCCGCTCGCCGCCGCCGCCTGCGGCGTCAACGTGCGCAAGTACAAGCTGCTCGCGTTCACCATCAGCGCGCTTTACGCCGGCTGCGCGGGCAGCCTTCAGGCGCACATGGCGCCCGGGTTCCTGCATCCCAACAGCTACACCATCACCGAAATGGTGACGCTGCTGCTGATGGTGGTGCTGGGCGGCATCGGCCACATCTGGGGCGGCGTGGTGGGCGCGGTGATCGTCACCATCATCTACGACCTGACACGCGACTACTACCAGTACCAGATGGTCCTGTTTGGCTCGGTCATCGTGCTGACGGTGCTGTACATGCCGCGCGGCATCGGCGGATTGATCGACGGCTATCTGGCGAAACGGCGTTTCGTGGCTGCCCGTAAGGCCAAGGCCAATGCTGCTTGAAGTTACCGGATTGTCCAAGCGGTTCGGCGGGCTAGTCGCCGTCTCCAACATCGACTTTGCCGTGCGCGAGGGCGAGATACGCGGCGTCATCGGGCCGAACGGCTCGGGCAAGAGCACGCTGTTCAATCTGATCTCGGGCGTATACCAGGCCGAGCCCGGCGGGCGGGTGATCTACGCCGGCGAGGACATCACCGACTATCCGCCGCACAAGATCGCGCAGCGCGGCATTGCGCGCACCTTCCAGCTCCTGCGTATCTTCACGCAGATGTCGGTGCTCGAGAACCTGCTCATCGGCTACCATTCCCATGTCGGCTATGGCGGCACCGCCGCGGCGATCGGAACCGGCGCCGTGTGGGCCGAGGAGCGGCGCCTGAAAGACGAGATGATGGAGCTGCTTGGCTTCATCGGACTGGCGGACCATGCTGAAATGCCGGCGGGTGATTTGTCCATCGGCCAGCGGCGGCTCTTGGCGCTGGGGCGCGCGATGGCGATGCGGCCGAAGCTGTTGATGCTGGACGAACCGGCCGCCGGGCTGTCTCCGGTCAACGTCGACAAGCTGCTGACGACCGTGCTCGCGCTCAAGCAAAGGTTCGGCCTGACCCTGATCATCATCGAGCATATCCTCAAGGTGGTGATGGAAAGCTGCGAGACCGTCACGGTGCTGGAGCACGGCGAGAAGATCGCCGAAGGCCCGCCCGCCGCGATCAAAAGCAACCACCGCGTCATCGAGGCCTATCTGGGCAAGGAAATGGGAGACGCCGAGGTTCGCTCGTTCCTCAAGGCGTCATGACGGCTGTATAAGTTTCTCGATACCCAGGCGGAGTCTCGGCGCGATGTCGTTCCAGCGTCCAACGGTGGTGATCGTCGGCGGCGGCGCGATGGGCGGCCTGTTCGGCGGGCTGATGGCGGAAAAGGGGCTCGACGTAACCCTGGTTGATGTCTGGCGCGAGCATGTCGCCGCGATCAATGCCGAAGGCCTCAGGATCGTCGGTTATGGCGGCGATCGCAGCGTCAAGGTCAAGGCGACGAGCGAGCCTGCCGGCGTCAAGTCGGCCGATGTGGTGCTGTTCCAGTGCAAGGCTTTCGCCAACGCGGCGGCGGCGGCCAGCGTCAAACATCTGTTCCAAGGCCCGACCACGGCGGTCAGCTTCCAAAACGGCCTGGGCAATGAGGAAGTGCTGGCCAAGGTTCTTGGCGCGGAGCGGGTGCTGGGCGGCCTCACCGCCCAGGCGGGCCGCGTGGAGGCGCCGGGCGTCGTACGCAATTACGGCGACCTGCCGACCTATGTCGGGGAAATGAAAGGCGGCCTGTCCGAGCGCGCCACTGCCATCGCCGATGCGCTTACCCGGCACGGCATACCGACCAAGGCCAGCGCGGACATCAAGCGCGAGAAGTGGAAAAAGCTGTTGGGCAACATTGGGTTGAGCGCGATTTCCGGCGCCACCGACCTGCGCTCCATGGATATCGTCGCCGTGCCGGAACTGAAGACCGTGGTGTTTCGCGCGGTCGACGAGGCCGCCGCCGTGGCGCGCACCGAAGGCATAGAGCTCGATACCGCCGAAGCGCGCGAGGTGCTGTTGAAGCTGACCGACCCGAAGGGCGGCGGCACGGGCGCCAGCAAGTCGTCGCTGAACGGCGACCTTGCCAACCGGCGCCCGACCGAGGTCGACTATATCTACGGCACCGTCGCGCGGCTCGGCCGCGAGCGCGGCGTGCCGACGCCCACCATCGACGCCCTGATCGGCATCGTGAAGGGGCTGGAGTCGAAATACCTGGGCGCGGCGAAGGGCTGATCATGGCGAAGGAATTTGCGGGCAAGATCGCGGTCGTTTCGGGCGGCAGCCGGGGCATCGGGCGCGGCATCGCCGAGGCGTTCGCGCGCGAGGGCGCCGAGACCGTCCTGGCCGCGTCGAGCGAAGCCAACCTGGCGAAGGCGGCGGACGGCATCGCCAAGATCGCCGCCGCGCCGCTGGCGGTCGCGGCCGACTTGCGCACGGCCGAGGGCTGCGAGCGCGTGTTCCAGCGCGTCAAGGACCGCTTCGGGCGCTGCGACATCCTGGTCAACTCGGCCGGCGCCACGCGCGCCGGCGCGTTCCTGGGCCTCGGCGACGATCTGTGGCAGGACGGCTTCGCGCTCAAGTTCTTCGGCTGCGTGCGCCTGTGCCGGCTGTTCTGGCCGATGCTGAAACAGGCCCAGGGCCACGTGGTCAACGTCATCGGCGGCGCGGCGCGCACGCCCGACCCAGGGTTCCTGATCGGCGGCGCGGTCAACGCGGCGATGTCCAACTTCACCAAAGGCCTGTCCGGCATCGGCAAGCAGGACGGGGTCAACGTCAACGCGATCCTGCCCGGCCTTACCGAGACCGAGCGGGTGGCCCAGTTGATGCGCCAGCGCGCCGAGGCGACCGGCCGCAAGCCCGGCGACATCCAAGCCGAGATCCTGGCCAAGGACGGCATCCGCCGCATTGGCCGGCCGGAAGACGTGGCCGAGCTCGCGCTGTTCCTGTGCTCCGAGCGCGCGCGGCACATCCAGGGCACGGCCATCGCGGTGGACGGCGGGCAGACGGCGGGCCTCTATTGATCGTCCGGCGGGCAGCATGGATTTCACGCTGAGCGAGGAACAGAAGCTGCTGGTCGCGACGGCCCGGCGCTTCGTGCGCGAGGTGCTGGCGCCGCTGGAAGGCGAGGTCGAGGCGCGGCGCGGATTGGACCCTGTGAAAGCGCGCGCGATCTTCGAGAAGTCCCGGGCGCTCGGCCTATACGCCATGAACATCCCCGGCGAATACGGGGGCGGCGGCCTTTCGGCGGTGGACTATTGCCTGGTCGAGGAGGAATTCGGCCACACCACCGACATCCTGATCCGCCGCGCCTTCGGCAACGTGTACGAGGTGCTGCTCGAGGCCGACGACGCGCAGAAGAAGCGCTGGCTGCTGCCCGCGGTCAAGGGCGAGCGCACCTTTTCGGTCTGCTTCAGCGAGCCGGGCGCGGGCTCCGACGCCGCGGGCATCAAGACCCGCGCCCAGCGCGACGGCAAGGGCTGGAAGCTGAACGGCCAGAAGCATTTCATCAGCGACGGACTGTTCTCGGATTTCTTCGTCGTCTCGGCCGTCACCGATCCGGAAGCGGGCGCCAAGGGCATCTCGCTGTTCATCGTGGACAAGGGCATGCCCGGGTTCACGATCGGCCGCGACCAGCCGATGATGGGTCTTGCCGGCACCAGCCACGTCGAGATGTTTTTCGACAACCTGAAGCTCGGGTCCGAGCACCTGCTTGGGCCCGAGGGGAAGGGGCTCAAGCTCGCGCTCGACACGCTCGGCCGCATCCGCCTGGCCCAGATCGGCGCACGCGCCGTGGGCAAGGCCCGGCGGCTGCTCGGCCTGATGGCCGACTACGCGCGCGAGCGCCGCCAGTTCGGCCGGGCGATCGGCGAATTCCAGATGGTGCAGCAGATGCTGGCGGACAGCGCCATGGAGATCGAAGCGGCGCGGCTTTTGGTATTGCGCGCCGCGTCGCTGATCGACCGGGGTGCGGAAGCGCGCGAGCATATCTCGATGG
>JBQTIS010000403.1:0-3206 GCA_052387895.1 Rhodospirillales bacterium
CCCCGGCGCGACGCAAGTCGCGTCGAGCGGGAGGGGGTTAGGGGGAGGGGGATAAGGGGATGGCTGGAGGGGGAAACCGAATCGCCAAGGGACCTGCTTTCCAAAAAATCCCCTTGAAATTACAGCCGAAAACGCCCAAGCCCGCCGAATCCGGACGGGGTTGCCACGCCGACCCAGGGTGCTAAAGTCCCGCCCGCGCCGGAACCGGGGGATGGCGGCGCGCCCCCTTGAATTCAAGAAGGGGGCCGCCAGCAGCTTCGCCGACACCGCGCCTTATTCCATCGCCGCGCCTTATTCCATCGCCGCGAAAGCCGATCGCGGCGTCCCGTCCGCGCTTCCGGCCCGCCTTCCGTCGCCCGATCGAACCGAACCGCTTCAACCGAGCCATCGTCCCCATGCCGCAAGCCTACGCCACCGCCAACGGACAGAGCGTCAACGGAACCAAGTTCGCCACCCTGACGCTGGGGGCGGTGGGCGTGGTGTTCGGCGACATCGGCACCAGCCCGCTCTACGCCATCCGCGAATGCTTCACCGGCGGGCACCTGGCGATCACGCAGGCCAACGTGCTGGGCGTGCTGTCGCTGAACTTCTGGTCGGTGACGATGGTGGTCACGGTGAAATATTCCGCGTTCATCATGCGCGCCGACAACCAGGGCCAGGGCGGCATCCTGGCGCTGATGGCGCTGGCGCTGCAAAAGGCGCCGGGCGAGCGCGAGCGGCGCCTGCTGCTGATCCTGGGGATGCTGGGCGCGGCGCTGTTCTATGGCGACGGGATGATCACCCCCGCGATCTCGGTGTTGAGCGCGGTCGAGGGCCTGAAGGTCGCCACCCCCGTGTTCGACGAGTACGTGGTGCCGATCACCATGGCGATCGTGGTCGGCCTGTTCGTGGTGCAGAGCCGCGGCACCGGCACCGTGGGCGCCTATTTCGGGCCGGTGATCTGCGTGTGGTTCGCCGTGCTGGCCGCGCTGGGCGTGGCGCAGATCGCCGGAACCCCGGCGGTGCTGGCGGCGCTGAACCCGGTCCACGCGCTGTGGTTCTCGCTCGACAACGGGACGATCGCGTTCATCGTGCTGGGCGCCGTGCTGCTGGCGTTCACCGGCGCCGAGGCGCTCTATGCCGACATGGGGCATTTCGGGCGCGGGCCGATCCGCGCGGGCTGGCTGGGGCTCGCGTTCCCCGCGCTCATGCTCAACTATTTCGGCCAGGGCGCGTTGCTGCTGCAAAATCCGGCGGCGATCAAGAACCCGTTCTTCCTGATGGCGCCCAACTGGGCGCTCTATCCCATGGTGGCGCTGGCCACGATGGCCACCATCATCGCCTCGCAGGCCGTGATCTCGGGCGCGTTCTCGATGGGCCGCCAGGCGATCCAGCTGGGCCTGTTTCCGCGGCTCGAGATCAAGCACACCTCGGAATCCGAGATCGGGCAGATCTACATCCCCCAGATCAACTGGGGGCTGATGGTCTGCGTGCTGGCGCTGATCGTGATGTTCCAGTCCTCGAGCGGCCTGGCCTCGGCCTACGGCGTCGCCGTCACCGGCAGCCTTTTGATCGACACGCTGGTGGCGTTCGTCGTGGTGCAGGTGTATTGGCGCTGGAAGCCGTGGCAGGCGCTCGCGGTCTGCGCGTTCTTCCTGGCGGTGGACCTGGTGTTCTTCTCGTCCGCCATGCTGAAGATCGCCGACGGCGGCTGGTTCCCGCTGGTGGTGGGCGCGGCGGTGTTCCTTCTGCTCAGCACCTGGCACAAGGGGCGCACCATCCTGCGCGGGCAGATGCGCGAGGATTCGATTCCGCTCGAGAAATTCGTTTCGCGCGTGCGCGACGGCAAGCCGATCCGCGTGCCCGGCACGGCGGTGTTCCTGACCGGCGACTCGGTGCACGTGCCGTTCACCCTGCTGCACAACCTGAAGCACAACAAGGTGCTGCACGACCGGGTGGCGCTGATGAGCGTGGCGACCGAGGACCGGCCGTTCGTGCGCGACAGCGAGCGGGTGCTGCTGGAGGAGCTGGGCAAGGGCTTCTGGCGCATCCAGGTGCGCTATGGGTTCAAGGAATCGCCCAACGTGCCCCGCGCGCTGGCCATGTGCGCGGCCCAGGGGCTGAAGTTCGACCTGATGGACACCTCGTTCTTCCTGGGCCACGAAAAGCTGGTGCCGGGCCTGCACTCCAAGATGTACCGCTGGCGCGACAAGATCTTCATCTGGATGGCGCGCAACGCGCTGAGCGCCACCGAGTTCTTCCGCATACCCAGCAACCGCGTGGTCGAGGTCGGCACGCAGGTCGAGATGTAGCGGGCGAGGCAAGGGGAAATCGCGGGAATGGCCTTCGTATCGCCGGCCGGAAAGCCGGGACCGAAACTGAAAGCCCCGCCGGGCGCGGTCGACACGCACATGCATTTCTATGGGGACCGCGCGAAGTACCCGTGGGCGCCGACCCGGGTCAACGACCCGCCGCTGGCGTGGGTGGACGACTACAAGGCCATGCAGAAATGGCTGGGCCTCGAGCGCGTGGTGATCGTGCAGCCCTCGCACTACGCCGCGGACAACCGCGCCACCATGGACGCGCTCGAGGCCAGGGGCGGCAAGACCAGGGCCAAGGCCGTCGTGGTGGTGAACGAAAACAACACCGCCCGGGAGATGGCCGAGCTCACGAAACGGGGCGCGGTCGGCATCCGCTTCCACATGCTGCCGGGCGGCGTTTTGTCGTGGGACGCGATCGCGGCCATGGCGCCGCGGGTACAGGAACATGGCTGGCACGGGCAGCTCCAGTTCAACGGGCGCGAGCTGGTGGAGCGCGAGGCGTTCATCAAGCGCCTGCCCGGCACGCTGGTGTTCGACCACGTCGCGCGCTTCATGCCGCCGGTCAAGGTGGACGACCCGGCGTTCAAGGCCATGTGCCGGTTCCTGGACTCGGGCCGCTGCTGGATGAAGTGCTCGGCGCCCTACGAGTCCTCGCTGGCCGGCCCGCCGGCTTACCAGGACACCGGCGTGCTGGCGCGCGCGTTCATCAAGCGGTTTCCCGAGCGCATGCTGTGGGCCAGCAACTGGCCGCATCCCGGCCGCGAGCCGGCGCCCGGCGACGCCGACCTGTTGGACCTGCTGTTGGACTGGGCGCCCGACGAAAAGGTCCGCCGCATGATGCTGGTGGACAACCCCGCGAAGCTGTACGGGTTCTAGGGTCAAAACCCGATTAGGTCGTTGATTTTC
>JBQTIS010000404.1:0-4698 GCA_052387895.1 Rhodospirillales bacterium
AATCAGGTGACTCCACCTGATTGCAGATTGATCTACGGGACCAGCTTGTAGCCGCCCGGCTCGGTCACCAGGATTTCCGCGCGCGAGGGATCGCGCTCGATCTTCTGGCGCAGCCGGTAGACGTGGGTTTCCAGCGTGTGGGTGGTGACGCCGGCGTTGTAGCCCCACACCTCGTTCAGCAGCGTTTCGCGGCCGACCACCCGTTCGCCGGCGCGGTAAAGAAACTTGATGATCGCGGTTTCCTTTTCGGTCAGGCGGATCTTGCGGCGGTTGGAATCGTCCAGCAGCATCTTGGCGCTGGGCCGGAAGCTGTAGGGGCCGATGGCGAACACGGCGTCGTCGCTCTGCTCGTGCTGGCGCAGATGCGCGCGCAGCCGCGCCAGCAGCACGCCCAGCTTGAACGGCTTGGCGACGTAGTCGTTGGCCCCGGCGTCGAGACCCAGGATGGTGTCGGAGTCCCCGCCCGCGGCGGTCAGCATGATGATCGGCGCCTTGACGCCGTTCTTGCGCAACAGCCGGCACATCTCGCGCCCGTCCATGTCGGGCAGGCCCACGTCCAACAGCACGGCATCGACGTGCTCGCTCTGGGCCTGGGCCAGCCCCTGGGCGGCGGTGCCGGCCTCGGCGATCACGAAATCCTCGTGCAGGCGCAGCTGTTCGACCAGCGACTGGCGCAGAACGTCGTCGTCATCGACGACGAGTATGCGTTTTCCTTGCGGCATGGCCGGACGATAGCACGGGCCCCGGTCACGGCAATGAACGAGGTTGCGGGGCTCTGGAACGCCGGCAGGAGTTTCAGGGGGCCAGAAGCATACGGCAGGCCCGGAACAACGCCGAGGTCGGATTGGCGAAGGCGTCCATGACCGAGAAGTGGTTCAACCCCGGCGCGTCCACGACGCGGGCCGGCGCTTGGGTTTTTGCCCATGCGCGGGCGAAATCGGCCTGTTGGCGCAGGAATTCCGGGCTTTCATCCCCTCCGACGCACAGTATCAGGGGAGAAATTTGCCGCTCACGGGGTGGAATCTGGTGAATCGGGCTGTTTCTGGCCACCGAATCGGCATTTAACCCCATTCCTTCGTCCAAATAGCACAAACTGATCGGTTTCAGGTCGAAAATCCCGCTGATGGCTACCGATCCCTTTATCAAGTCAGCCGGCACGCCCTGGACAGCCCAATCCGTGCACGCGACCATGGGCGCCAAATGCCCGCCGGCCGAATGTCCGGATACGTACAAACGGTCGGGGTCGCCCCCATGGATGGCGGAATTGTGGTAAAGCCAGGCCATGGCAGCACGGGCTTGATGTACGATCTCGTCCAGGGTGACGGCGGGGGTCAAATCGTAGTTCACTGAGACGTACGAAACGCCCACACCAACGTACGGCAGGGCGGGATAGCTGAAATCGCCCTTGTCCAGCGACCGCCAATAACCGCCGTGGAAAAAGGCCAGGACCGGCGGCTTGCGGCCGCCTGGGCCGGGCGCGGCTGGGAAAATGTCGAGCCGTTGCCCGGCCGAAGGGCCGTAGGCCACGTCCAGCTTGGCGCTGGCGCCGACCAGCCGGGCGCGGGCGGCGGCGCTGTCGCGCTTCCAGCGCGCGAGGTACTGCGCGAAATCCGGCACCCTGGCGCGGTTGTTGTACTGGGCGTCGAGCGCCTGGCGGTCGTAGCCCCGATAGACGGTCATCGCCCCAGTCCCCTCATCGCCGCCCCGGTCCCCTCATCACACAAGCCTGCGCGTGGTGGCCGCAGGCGCCGAACCCTGCTATGCGCGGGCCTTACGCGCAAGCGGCGCGGCGCGTTACTATCGCGCCGCCATGACCAAGCCTTCCGCGCCTTCTGCCGCCGCCCTGCGCCTGCCACGCCCCGCCGGCGCGCCGGCGCGCGCCCGACTGGTGGCGGTCGACCGCGCCCTGGCGGAGTTGCGCCGGGGCGATCCGGTCCTGATCGAAGGCGCGGCCGGAACGCCGCTGGCCGCGCTGACGGTCGAGACCGCCGCGCCCGAGGCCTTGGCGCGCTTGGCCGCGTTGGCGTCCGCGCCGGCCGCGCTGGCGGTCACGGTGGCCCGCGCCCGGGCGCTGGGCCTGTCGCTGGGCAGCGCCGACGGCTGCGGGTTGCTGGAGCTGCCGGCCGGCGTGCCCGAGACGACGCTGCGCGCGCTGGTCGATCCGACCCAAGGGCCGCCGCCGCGCCCGTTGCCGGTGACGCGCCGCGCTGGCGAGGAAGCGGCCGCGGCGGTGGAACTGGCGCGGCTGGCCGGGCTGCTGCCCGCCGCGCTGGTGGCGCCGGCGACGGACGCGGACGCGGCCCGGAACGCCGGGGTTTTAAGCGTGCCCGCTTCCGCAGTGTGGCAGTACCGCGACCTGGGCGCCGCCGGGATCGCCCCGGTAGGCGAGGCGCTGGTGCCGCTGGACGCGGGCGGCGGGGCCGCCGTCACCGCGCGCGTGGTGGCGTTCCGCCCGGCCGACGGCGCGGCGGAGCACCTGGCGATCGTGATCGGCGCGCCGGACGCCGACGCGCCTGTCCTGGTGCGGCTGCATTCGCAATGCGCGACCGGCGACCTTCTGGGCAGCCTGCGCTGCGATTGCGGCGACCAGCTGCGCGGCGCGATCCGCGAGATCGCGGCGGCCGGCGCCGGCGCGCTGATCTATCTGGCGCAGGAGGGGCGCGGCATCGGCCTGGTTAACAAGCTGCGCGCCTATTGGCTGCAGGACCGCGGCTTCGACACGGTCGAGGCCAACGAGCAGCTGGGCTTCCATGCCGACGAACGCGGCTACCGCGAGGCGGCGGAGATGCTGCGCCAGCTAGGCTTTATCCGCGTGCGGCTGATGACCAACAATCCGCGCAAGCTGCGCGCGCTGGCCGATCACGGCATCGAGGTCGCGGAGCGGGTGCCGCACGCCTTTCCCGCCAACGGCCACAACGAACGCTATCTATGGACCAAGGCCCAGCGCAGCGGACACCTGTTCTGACGCCGGCGGGCCGGTCCTAACGCCGGGCGCCGAAGATCGCCGTGCCCAGGCGCACATGCGTGGCGCCGGCGGCGATCGCGGCCTGGTAGTCGGCGCTCATGCCCATGCTCAACACGCCGAGCCCCAGCCGGCGCGCCAGCGCCGCCAAGGCCCGAAAATGCGGCATCGGATCCTGGCCTATCGGCGGGATGCACATCAGCCCTTCGGCCGCGAGGCCGAGCGCGCGGCACTCCGCGACCAGGACCTCGGCATCGTTCGGCGCCGCGCCCGATTTCTGCGCCTCGGCGCCGGTGTTGACCTGCACCAGGCACCGCGGCCGGCGCCCCTGCTGCGCCGCCTCTTTGGCCAGCGCCCGCGCCAGCCTAGGGCTGTCCACGGTTTCGATCGCGTCGAACAGGGCCACGGCCTCGGCCGCCTTGTTGGTCTGCAGGTGCCCGATCAGGCGCAGCTCGATGCCGGGATGGGCCGCGCGCAGCGCCGGCCATTTGCCCCTGGCCTCTTGCACCCGGTTCTCGGCGAACACGCGCTGGCCGGCCATGATCGCCGCCGCGATCGGCCCGGGCCCTTGCGCCTTGGAGACGGCGACCAGCGTAACGCCGGCCGGATCGCGGCCGCAGGCGGCGGCGGCCCGGGCGATGCCGGCGCGCACCTGGGCCAGATTGGCCTTGACGTCGACTTCGGCGACCGCGTGGCCGGCCATCGGCCTCAATAGCCCTCGGGCACGTAGCCGAAGCGCGCCATCTGCTCGCGATGCTCGTTCACGACGCGCCTTATCTGGTCCTCGCCCAGCTTCTCGCGCCACTGGCCCTTGCGGCCCTCGCGGAAGAACCGCTCGGCGGTCTTGCTGCGCTCCTTGAAGCCTTTTTCATCCTCGAGCTTGCGCAGCATTTCGAACGAGGAGAACCTGATCGCGCGTTCCAGCCGGTCCGGCGGCGTCTTTATCTCCAGCACCCGGCTGACATGGCCGAAAGCGACCCTAGGCTGGTCCAGCATGTCCTCGTAGCGCACGGCCAGCAGGCGCGGATTCGGCTGGCCGGTCCAGCTCTTGACGTGGATCGACCAGGTCGAGACCGGCTCCATCACCGAGGTCTCGTCGCCGCCGCCCATGGAGTTGCTGATATGGCCGAGATAGTCGATCGCCTGGTCGGCCGTGAGCCCGAAATGCGGCATCATCGACAGCACCACGTCCAGCGGGTTGCGCACGATGTAGATGGCGCCGGCGGTGTATTCCATGGTGATCAGCGGCTCGCCCAGGTCGTCCTCGCCCAAATAGCAATGGGTCTTGACGAACACCGTGTCGGGCGAGGTGCGGGTGAAGTCGCGGTGGACCGACTTGCGGTGCTTGGCCAGGTCCTCGGGCGTGATCTGGCCGGCGGGCTTGTCGCCAAGATAGGGCCGGTACCATCCTACCGCCTTGTTGCCCAGGGTGAAGCTGTCCAGCAGGTTGGGCTCGACCGGCTTCTTGGCGTTGGTCAAGAGGTTGTGCAGGAACGCCCGCATCCAGGTGTTGCCGGATTTCGGGTAGGACGCCAGCCAAACGATTCCGCCCATCAGCGCAAAACCCGCGTTGCCTCTGCCTTTCGGGCGGCGTCGTTATCGGCGACCGATGGCGGGCCGTCAACCCTGGCGCGGCACGGCCCAAAAACGATCCGGGCGGGGCCGCGTGGGTCCCCCCCGGCAGGGAGTCGCGTCGGGTAAAAGACTTAGAAGTTGAGCACCAATCCGGGCGACCC
>JBQTIS010000405.1:0-7990 GCA_052387895.1 Rhodospirillales bacterium
TCATGCCGAAATCGAACGGCATCAGAAGGTAGAAGCCGGTCACGCTCAGGATGCCGCCGCCGATCACCACCGACCAGAAGATCAGCTTCTGTCCGGCGTTGAACTTGCGCGCGGGCGGATGCACGCCCTTGGTGAACAGGCCGCCGCCCTTGGCCAGCCATTTGATGTCGTCGCCGTTGGGGATGTTGTGGCGCAGCCACAGCACCAGCATCATCAGCACGCCCAGCACGAAGGCGGCGGCGATGTAGTTGTGCGCGATCTTGCCCCACAGCGTCAGGGTCGAGAAGCCGCTGCCGCCGATCAGCGGCAGCAGCACGTAGCGGCCGTAGAGCATGTTGAGGCCGGTCAGCGCCAGAACGATGAAGCTGACGGCCGTCAGCCAATGCGCGAACCGCTCGACCGCGTTGAAGCGCTGGACCGTGCGCCCGGCGGGCCCGTGCTCGATGCGGATGCGCCCGCGCATCGCGAAGAACGCGGCGATCACCACCACCATGCCCAAGAGCAGCCACGCGCCGTAGGTGGAAACCGGGCCGTTGCGCAGGTTGCGCCAGGTCTCGCCCTCGGACTGCACCAAGACGCCCGCCTTCTTGTCGGGGATCGACACGTAGCCCTGCATGCCCTGGCGCACGCCGCGCCAGATCTCGGCCTCGGTGGCGCTGGTGCGCGCGAGCGGGGCCTGCTGCGCCTGCGGCTGGGCAGCGGTTTGGGCGGAAACTTGGCCTGAGGGCGATGCCACCGCGAGGGCGAGCGCCACCAGGGCAAAGGCGATCCAGCGCATGTCGGTCATCCTCCTCAAGGCTTCGGCCTAGAATTGCTGCTTCTTGGCGCGGTCCTGCATTTCCTTGACCTGGGCCTGCGACACCATCTGTCCCTTCGGGCCTTCATAGACGCCCTTGTTGAACGACAGCGGCCGTCCCTGCTCTTCCTCGCGGCAGGCGATTAGCGCCGTGGCCGCCAGCGCCAAGGCCAGCGATAGGTGCAGCATCCGTCGGGCTTTCATGGCGGTCCCCTCCGCGGATCGATTCGTTCTTGCGGTTCCCGGAACGCGGAAACGGACGCGCGGGCCGGATCGCGCCGGCCCGCCGCCCCTGACTTCCGCCCCCTCAGGACCCGGTCTTGGTCTGGTAGGCCGTGCCCCAACCCCAGGCGCCCGACCCGAAGCCGCGCGCGACCACGCGCTCGCGGTAGATGTCGGACACCACGTCGCCGTCGCCGGCCAGAAGCGCCTTGGTCGAGCACATCTCGGCGCACAGCGGCAGCTTGCCCTCGGCGATGCGGTTGCGGCCGTACTTCTTGAACTCGGCCTCGGAGTTGGCCTGCTCGGGGCCGCCGGCGCAGAAGGTGCACTTGTCCATCTTGCCGCGGCTGCCGAAATTGCCGGCCTGCGGATATTGCGGCGCGCCGAACGGGCACGCGTAGAAGCAATAGCCGCAGCCGATGCACAGGTCCTTGTTGTGCAGAACCACGCCCTGCTCGGTCTGGTAGAAGCAATCGACCGGGCACACCGCCTTGCAGGGCGGGTCCGAGCAGTGCATGCAGGCGACCGAGATCGACCGTTCGCCCGGCTTGCCGTCGTTGATGGTGACGACGCGCCGGCGGTTGATGCCCCAGGGCACCTCGTGCTCGTTCTTGCAGGCGGTGACGCAGGCGTTGCACTCGATGCAGCGTTCCGCGTCGCAGAGGAATTTCATACGTGCCATGATACGCGTCCCCTACCTTAGGCTTTTTCGATCTTGCACAGCGTGACCTTGGTCTCTTGCATCTGGGTCACGATGTCATAGCCGTACGTCGTGCAGGTGTTGGCCGATTCGCCGAGCACATAGGGATCGGCGCCCGGCGGATACTTGGCCCGCCGGTCCTCGCCCTGCCACTGGCCGCCGAAGTGGAACGGCATGAACGCGACGTTCTTGCCTACCCGCTCGGTGACCAGCGCCTTGACCTTCACCTTGGCGCCCTCGGGACTGTGCACCCAGACCATCTGGCCGTCCTTGATGCCGGCTTGGTTGGCGTTGAAGGGATTGACCTCGACGAACATGTCCTGCTGCAGCTCGGCCAGCCACGGGTTCGAGCGCGTCTCGTCGCCGCCGCCCTCGTACTCGACCAAGCGGCCCGAGGTCAGCACGATCGGGAACTGCTTGCCCGCGTCCTTGGCCTTGTCCTGGACCGACTTGAACAGCAACGGCACGCGCCAGTGGCGCTTGACGTCGGCATGGGTCGGGTACTTCTCGATCATCGCCGGATCGGGCGAATACAGCGGCTCGCGGTGCAGCGGCACGCCGTCCGGGAAGTTCCAGACCACGCAGCGCGCCTTGGCGTTGCCGAACGGCGCGCAGCCGTGCTTGATCGCGACCCGGATGATGCCCCCCGAAAGGTCCACCGCCCAGATCACGCCGTCGGACTTGTCGGGCCCGCCGCCGATCTTCTCGATGGTGGCCCGCTCCTCGGCCGTCAGGTCCTTGTCCCAGCCCAGCTTCTTCAGGATGCCGTAGCTGAACTGCGGATAGCCGTCCTGGATTTCGGAGCCGACGTTGTAGGCCCCTTCGGCCAGCATGTTCTCGCCCCACTTCTTCATGTTGTCCGGCGCGGTGACGCCGAACAGGTTGCGGAACGACAGGCCGCCCTCGGCCACCGGCTTGGACTGGTCGTACAGGTTGGGCGAGCCGGGGTGCTTCATCGCCGGCGTGCCCCAGCACGGCCACGGCAGGCCGTAGTACTCGCCGTCGCACGGGCCGCCGTTGGCGCGCAGGCTGGTCTTGTCGAACGTGCCCTGGTTGGCCAGGTGCAGCTTCAGCCGCTCGGGGCTCTGGCCGGAGTAGCCGATGGTCCATACCCCGCGATTGATCTCGCGCAGGATGTCCTCGGGCAGCGGCACGGTCCCGGTGACCTTGATGTTCTTGAACATCTCCTTCTCGAAGCCGAACTTCCGCGCGAACAGGTACATGATCTCGTGGTCGCGCTTGGCTTCGAACACCGGCTTGAAGATCTCGTAGCCCCACTGGATCGAGCGGTTGGACGAGGTGCGCGATCCGTCGGTCTCGAGCTGGGTGGCCGCCGGCAGCAGGTACACGCCGTCCTTGCGGTCGTGCAGCACCGCCGAGAGCGTGGGATACGGGTCGATGATGACCAGCATATCCAGCTTCTCCATGGCCCGTTTGTTGTCGGGCATGCGGGACTGCGAGTTGGGGGCGTGGCCCCAATAGACCATCGCCTTGATGTTGTTGGGCTGGTCTAGGTTCTCCTTGGCCTCGAGCACGCCGTCGAACCAGCGCGAGATCGGGATGCCGGGCTTGCCCATCGCCGCCTCGTTGGGGAAGCGGCTCTTGAGGTAGTCGACGCTGACGTCCCACACCCGCGCCCAGTGCGCCCAGGCGCCCGGAATCAGTCCGTAGTAGCCGGGCAGCGTGGAGACATCGAGGCCCAGGTCGGTCGCGCCCTGCACGTTGTCGTGGCCGCGGAAGATGTTGGCGCCGCCGCCCGACACGCCGATGTTGCCCAGCGCCAGCTGCAAGCAGTTATAGGCGCGGACATTGGCGTTGCCGATCGTGTGCTGGGTGCCGCCCATGCACCAGATCAGCGTGCCGGGCTTGTTGGTCGCCATGGTGCGCGCGACTCGCTTGATCTGCGAGGCGGGCGCGCCGGTGACGCGCTCGGTCTCCTCGGCGGTCCACTTCTTGGTTTCCTCGCGGATCGCGTCCATGCCCCAGACGCGCTTCTTGATGTATTCCTTGTCCTCCCAGCCGTTGGCGAACACCTGGTGCAGGATGCCCCAGATCAGCGCCACGTCGGTGCCCGGGCGGAAGCGGACGTACTCGTCGGCGTGGGCGGCCGTGCGCGTGAAGCGCGGGTCGCACACGATCAGGGGCGCGCCGTTCTGCTCCTTGCCCTTCAGGATGTGCATCATCGAGACGGGGTGCGCCTCGGCGGCGTTGCTGCCGATCATGAAGATGCACTTGGATTTGTGGATGTCGTTGTAGCTGTTGGTCATCGCGCCGTAGCCCCAGGTCTGGGCCACGCCGGCGACCGTGGTGGAGTGGCAGATGCGGGCCTGGTGGTCGATGTTGTTCGAGCCCCAGAACGCGCCGAACTTGCGCAACAGATAGGCCTGCTCGTTCGAGAACTTGGCCGAGCCCTGCCAGTACACCGAGTCCTGGCCGGAGGTCTTGCGGATCTCGAGCATCTTGTCGCCGATTTCGTTGATCGCCTGGTCCCAGCTCAGCCGCGTCCATTTGCCGGCCACCAGCTTCATCGGGTACTTCAGGCGGCGCTCGCCGTGCGCGTGCTCGCGGATCGCCGCGCCCTTGGCGCAGTGCGCGCCCAGGTTCAGCGGGCTCTCGAACACCGGCTCCTGGCCGATCCACACGCCGTTCTGCACCTCGGCGCCGACCGTGCAGCCGACCGAGCAGTGCGTGCAGATGTTCTTGATCAGCTTGACCTCGGCCTTGGCGGCCTGCGCCTCGGCCTTCTGCAACAAGCCGCCCGACAGCGACGCGGCGGCCGCGAGGCCCCCCGCCGCCAACCCGGAGCGCGTGAGGAAGGTGCGCCGGTCAACCGCGCCGCCGACCACGCCGGCCAGCGCCTTGGTCAGCCGCGATCCGGTCGCGGCGCCGTTGCTGCGTTTCGTTAGCATGGCTATGTCCCTCCAGCGCCGGCTTAGAACTTGGCCAGCTTGTAATAGGCCTTGACGTGCTCGGTTTCGCGGTAGGCGCCGGGCTTCGCCTGGTCGGACGCCGCCGAGGCCGCCTTTCCACCGAGCGCTGCCGCGGCCGCGCCGAGCGCGCCCGCGCCAAGTCCGGTCTTGCGGATGAACGCGCGACGGCCGATCGCGGCCTTCGCTTGCGTGTCGTGCTTGCGGTCGCTCATTGCTGTTACCCCTTCTGCACGTCAACCGTTGAACGCGACGGCGTCACGCCCTCGCGAAAGCTTCGCTCTCCACGTCCATGAAGATCCGGCCGATGGCGCCGACCGGCATGTACAGCCGCGCCGCCTTGGCCGCGGCCAGGTCGGCGAAGAAGCGCCCGGCCCACGGGGCCAGGTGCGCCTCGAAGAACTTGCGCTGCTCGGCGAGATCCAAGGGCGACGCGAAGCGGCCCTCGATCAGCGCGGCCATCATCTCGCACAGCATCCCGGCATGGTCCTCGGGCTCGGGCACGCCCTGGGCCGCGGACAGGCCGAGGCGCGCCATGTCGGCGCGCAGCCGCGCCAGCGGCTTTTCGTACAGGAACCCGGTCATGTAGTAGGAGGCGTAGGGCGTCATCTCGCCCTGCGGCATGCCGACGAACAGCGCGTTGAATTCTTCTTCCGCCGCGCCGGGCGCGGTCGCGCGCGCCGCGGCGGCGAGCGCGGCGAAGCCCTGGCCGAGCGGCGAGGCGTCACCTTCGATCGCGCCGAGGCGCTTCAAGAACTCCGCGCTGGGCGGCCGCGTCAACGCCGCGCCGAGCAAGCCATAGACTTGCGCGCGCGCGCGATCTTCCTCGGCAATGTCGACGGCTGTGGCTGTTGCCAGCACCCGACGTTCCCTCACCCATCTTCCGCGGCGCTCCGTACGACCGCTCTTTTCGGCGGCTGCGGCGGCGTCGCTCGGTTGCCCGTCCCGGAAATAAGCCCCGGAAAACGCTTTGGTATACGGGCTATGCGTATTGTGGGGGCATGGGGTGTGCGAAGTCAATTCAAATTGGCGGTTATATAGATTGCACACCCTTCCGAAATCCTCATGGGAACAGGGGGATAAGTCGCCGGGCTTGGCTCCCTGGAGCGGCGGCATGTCGGCGGCGCGCAAAGCCTCCCGCATGCGGCCGAGAAGCATCCAAGCGCTTTTGTAGGTAATGCCAAGAGTTCTATGGAGATAGTGGGCGCTCGCTCCCCGGTTGGTTGAAGTGAACAGGTGAAGCGCCAGAAGATACTTGTGCAGCGGGATATGGGACGACTCGAAGACGGTGCCGACCTTGACCGTGAACTGCTTGCGGCACTTGCCGCATTTACGCAGGCCGACCCGCGTGGTTCTCCCTTTCAGCGCATAGATGCGCTCGGTACTTCCGCAATGCGGACAGACCGGACCGTCCGGCCACAAGAACCGCTCCAGCGCCTGAAAGGCGGCGGCCTCGTCGTGAAAGAAAGTGTCGGACGGTAGCGACATGGCCAAGCGCCCGCTCGAGCTGCCTGCCCAGCGTAGGACAAGCCAGGAGCCTGGAAAAGCTCGGAAAAATTCGCCTTCAGGAAGGCCGCTTTGGCGTCTTCGGCGGATTGTCGGGCGGTTCGCGTTCCGGCGCGGCGGATTCGGAAGCCTGGGTGGGTTGGTTTTCTTTCGCCGGTTCGGCTCTCGCTTCGCCCGAGGCCGATGGCGCCGCTTCGCCCCGCTTTCGTTCCACCCGCTCGATCGACTTATCCACTTCGTCGGCGAAGCCCTTGCCCACCTTATAGGCGGTGGTCACGACCTGGCCGGGGGCGGCGAGGTGCGTGTAATCGAGATTGTGGATGTCCAGCGGGTCGGGCACCGCCAGCGCCGGGTCGCTGGTCCACAGCTTGCGCAACGCCGCCAGGCGCAGCGCCTGGGGCACGCCCTGGCGCATGAAGGGGCTGTAGTCCGAATCCTTGCCCAGGCTTTCCACCGGCGGCAGCTCGGCGATCACCTTCGGATCGCCCTTATCCGGGTCCGCCGGCGCCGGCGCGACCGCGTCGACGGGTGTCACCTTGGTCTGCTGTTGCGGCTTGGCGTCTGCTTCCGCCTGTTCCGGCTTCGGCTTGGCCTCGTCGCGGCTTCCGCGCTTGAGCCGCGACCAGCGCTTGAGGAGAGTTTCTTCGCCGCTCATCGCTTGCCACCCTCCCGCTTGCCGGCGGGTCCCGGCGCGCGCGCGAATTTCTCCAGCTCCGCCGGCGTGCGCTGGCGCTTGTATTTCGGCTCCTCGACGTGGAAGCGGCGCACGAAATCGGCGATCCATTCCGCGATCGGCCGGGGCATCGCCACGCCGTCCACGATCTTGTCGCCCGGCTCGGCGAGACTCTGCGCCTCGTCGGGCGCGGCGGTGACCAGGAGCGCCAGCACCGGCAGGCCGCCCGGCCCTTCGCCCTGGCGCATGGCGATGTAGAGGCGCGGCTGGCCCGCGAGATTGTAGCGATAGCTTTCGGTCTCGCGCCGGTGCAGGCGCAGCTCGATCGGCCCGAGATAGAAGCGCTCGCGCCCGGGCTCCGCGCCGATCAGGCTGCCGGCCGCGAGGTCGGGCACGTCCGGCAGCACCGCATAGGGCTGCCAGTCGTGGTCGGCCCAGGGGCTGTCGAGCCTGCGCCGTTCGGCGACGACGCCGACGGTGATGGCCTCCGAGGTCTGCATGGCCGGGAAGTGTACCACGCCCCCGGCGCGGCGTTACTTCCTGGCGATGTCCGCCACTTCGCCCTGGGTCATGGAAGCGAGCTGGTCGGCCCTAAGCTTGAACACGGCGTTGGGCGTGCCGGCCGCGGCCCACACCTCGCCCAGCGCCAGCAAATCGCGGTCGATATAGGTCTTGAGCCTGGTGGGATGGCCCAGGGGCGGCACCCCGCCGATGGAAAAGCCGGTGCGGTTGCGCACGAACTCGGCGTCCGGCCGCTCCACCCGCTCGCCCAACAGCGCCGCCAGCTTGTGTTCGTCCACGCGGTTCTCGCCGCTGGCGATGGCGAGGACCGGCCGGTCGCTGGGCCGGGCGCGGAAGATCAGCGACTTGGCGATGCGCGAAACCGTGGTGCCCACGGCGGCGGCCGCCTCGGCCGAGGTGCGGGTCGAGGCCGCGAGCTCGATCACGTCGCAGTCGAAGCCCGCCAACCTCAGCGCGTCCTGCACCTTCTGCGCGGAAGGAGAGAGCGCCATCAGCCCGCCAGTTCTTTCGACCGTTTGGCCGCCGCCGCGATGGCGCGGTTGAACAGCGGCTGCAACCCGTCTTTCGCCATCAGGATCTTCAACGCCTCCAGCGTCGTGCCGGCGGGGCTGGTGACGTCCTCGCGCAGTTTCGACGCCGGCTCG
>JBQTIS010000406.1:0-1703 GCA_052387895.1 Rhodospirillales bacterium
TGCGGCAGTTCGCGCCAGCGTTTTTCGCGTTGCAGCGCCTCATAGGCGGCGGCCTGGCGATGGAAGCGCAGCGCGTGCAGCACGGCGTATTCCGTCATCTGACGGGTCAATTGCTCGTCCACCAGCCGCACGATGGGCACTTGGGCGGGCAGGTCGCGGTCTTCCAGGATGTGATCGACCCCCGCGCCCAGCGAGAAGATCGCCTTCAGGCGCGGCAGGCTCTTGAGGAAGCCGGGATCGGGCTTCCACACCAGGGCGAATTCGATGTCCTTGGGATCGCCGACCTCGGGAAACTGGCGGAACTCGAGGTCGGGCAAAGCCTTCGCGAACTCCGCGCGCCACCACGGCCCCCGGTCGCTGCCGGTCTTGAGGATCAGCGCCATGCCCGGGCCGCGTTCAGGTCCTGACCGCCCCGGGCTGCGCGGTCTCCAGCTCGAACGCCGCGGCGATCAGGGCCTTGGTGTAGTCGTCCCTGGGCCTGAGGAAAATCTCGTCCGACGCGCCGCGCTCCACCACCTTGCCGTCGCGCATCACGATCACCTCGTCCGACATGGCGCGCACCACGCGCAGATCGTGGCTGATGAACATATAGGCGAGGCCATGATTGTCCTGCAGCGTGCGTAGCAGGTCGACGATCTGCGCCTGCACCGACACGTCCAGCGCCGAAGTGGGTTCGTCGAGCACGACGAACCTGGGCTTCAGCACCATGGCGCGCGCGATCGCCACGCGCTGGCGCTGGCCGCCCGAGAATTCGTGCGGATAGCGGTGGCGCGCGCCGGGATCGAGCCCGACCTCCTCCAGCGCCGCGACGATCAGCTTCTCGCGCGCCGCGTCCGTTCCGCCGATGCCGTGCACCTTCAGGCCTTCCTCGACGATCTGGGCGATCGACAGGCGCGGGCTCAAGCTGGCGAACGGGTCCTGGAACACGATCTGCATCTGCCGGCGCAACGGACGCAGCGCCTTGCCGCTGCGGGCCTGCAGGTCGTCGCCGGCGAAGCCGATCGCGCCCGCGCTCTTCAACAGCCGCAGCACGGCCAGGCCGAGCGTGGTCTTGCCCGAGCCGCTTTCGCCCACCACCCCGACGGTGCGCCCGGGCGCCAGCTCCATCGACCCGCCGTCCACGGCCCTCACGTGGTCGACCGTGCGGCGCAACAGGCCGGCCTTGATCGGAAAATGCACCTTGATCTCGCTGGCAACCAAAAGCGGCGCGCCGCCGGCGTCGCGCCGGGGCTTGGCGCGGGGCTGGGCCGCCAGCAGGCGTTTGGTGTAGTCGTGTCGCGGTTTGGCGAACACCTCGGCCACCTCGCCCTGTTCCACGATCTCGCCCCGGGTCATCACGCAGACGCGGTCGGCGATCTTGCGCACGATGTTCAGGTCGTGGGTGATGAACAGCACCGCCATGCCGAACCGCGCCTGGAGTTCCTTCAGCAGCTTCAAGATCTGCGCCTGGATGGTGACGTCCAGCGCCGTGGTCGGCTCGTCGGCGATCAAAAGGTCGGGCTCGTTGGCCAGCGCCATGGCGATCATCACGCGCTGGCGCTGCCCGCCCGACAATTCGTGCGGATAGGCGTCGATGCGGCGCTGCGGATCGGGAATGCCGACGAGGTCCAGCAACTCGACGACGCGTGCGCGAGCCGCCCTGGCGCCGAGACCGCGATGGTGGATCAGCGGCTCGGCGATCTGGCGGCCGATGCGGTAGAGCG
>JBQTIS010000407.1:0-4836 GCA_052387895.1 Rhodospirillales bacterium
GGGCTCGGGCTTCGGGCTGAGCGCCAAGGCGATCGCCGGCGGCGCGGGCGTGCACGCGCGCGACGCGCCGGGCGCGCCGTCGCGCCCCCGCAGCTGCGTCGACCAGCTGAACGACTGGGCGCGCGGCGAAGGCGCCGGGGGCCTCGGCTACGTGGTGTTCGATGCCGCCGGAACCAAGGGCCCGATCGCCAAGAACCTCGATGCCGCCCGGCTCGACGCGATCAAGCGGGCGGCGGGGGCGAAGGACGGCGGCGCGGTGTTTTTCGCCTGCGCCAAGCCGGCCGAGGCGGCCGCGTTCGCCGGCAAGGCGCGCGCGCGGCTGTGCCAGGAGCTGGACTTGCTGGAGAAGAACGCGTTCCGGCTCTGCTGGATCGTCGACTTCCCGATGTACGAGCTGAACCCCGACACCAAGAAGATCGAATTCTCGCACAACCCGTTCTCGATGCCGCAGGTCGGTCTGGACGCCCTGAACACCAAGAACCCGCTGGACATCAAGGCGTTCCAGTACGACATCGTGTGCAACGGGGTCGAGCTCAGCTCCGGCGCGATCCGCAACCACCTGCCCGAGGTGATGGTCAAGGCGTTCGAGATCGCCGGCTACAGCCGCGCCGATGTCGAGGCGCGCTTCTCGGGCCTGTTCAACGCCTTCCAGTACGGCGCGCCGCCGCATGGCGGCTCGGCGCCGGGCATCGACCGCATCGTCATGCTGCTGGCCGACGAGCCGAACATCCGCGAGGTGGTCGCGTTCCCGATGAACCAGCAGGCGCAAGACCTGTTGATGGGCGCGCCCGCCCCGGTTACGCCGGAGCGGCTGAAAGAGCTGCATATCCGCGTGCAGCCCCCGCCCCAAAAGAAGCCTAGCGAAGGCGGCTGATCCACCGTACCGCCGCGGGTGCCTGCCCGCAGCCGTGGTTAAGACGATCCGGTTAAAAACCTGGCGAAAACCGGGCAAAGGAGATTCAACCCCTAGGCGAGGCTGCTGCCGCTCCGCCACAAAAAAGCCGAAATGCCTAAGAATCAAAGGCTTGCGTTTTCTTGTTCCGTCTTTAGAATAAGGCAACGCTTTTAGGTAAGGAGGAAGCGATGAAACGGCTGCTGCTGGCAGGGGTAAGCCTTACGGTTACCGCCTGTTCCATGCCCTCCGCTCCGTCCACTTCGACATCCTCTCTTTCAACCTCCCGTAGTTCTTCCTCCGAGTACCTACTAGCTCTAGCGGCAACCCCGGAATGCACGCTGTGGCGCGATGCCGGCGGCACCCGCGTTTGCCTCGACAGCGCCGTGTCCGAGACAGGCGCTCCCGCCTCCACGGCCGATTCCCGCCGCGAATCGCCACAAAGCTCGCGCCTGGAGCGCGATCCAAACCACGATTTCAGGGACGGCCCAGCCTTTTACCGCCCCGCCGCCAAGACGCGGCAGAACGCCGCCGCGCCAGCCGAAGCCGCATCCGCGCCGAAAGCCGCGCCTATTGCCGCAAATCGACTTGCCGAGCCGCGCATGCCCGCGATCGCCAATGCGCCGAAGCGTTCCTCGACCCTGTTCGCGGAGATGCAGCGCATCGGCATGCTCGATGCCAAGCTCGGGGTCGTCGGCGCGCCGCCGCGCATGCAAATCGCGCAAGCCGAACATGCCCGGGGCCTGCCCAAGCTGCCGACCGCCGGGCCCGCCGCCGCCGAGTTGCCGCGTTTGCCAACGTCGGCCAACGCCGCCGCTCTCACCACCCCGCCGGTCATGGCGCCGGCTGGCCTGCCCCAGTTGCCCAAGGCCGCGCGCGGCGTGATCGCCCAGGCGCCGGCCCGCGCCGTCGCCGTGGAACAAGCCTTCGCCGCCGATCCGGCGGCCGTCCCCACGATGGGCAAGCCCGCCGCCGCGAAATATTCCGCGCCGCCGCCGATGCCGGGCTGGAATCCGGTCGCCCAGGCCGCCGGCCAGATGCAGGTCGCCGCGTCCGACACCACCGTGCGCGCGCCCGTCGCGCCGGTCGAGCGCGCGGAATTGCCCGCCGTGCGCGCCGAAACGGTGGTGCCGCTGAAGATCACCGAAAAAGCCACCGACCAGCGCCCGGCCGTGGTCGCCCCCGCCGTGGCGCCGATGCCGATAACGCCCGCGCCGACGGCGCGCGCGGTCGCGGCCAATCCGGGACCGGCGCCCGACCTGCCGCCGCTGCCGCAATTGCCGTCGGCCTATGCCCCGGTGGCGCAACCCGCCCCCGTGGCGTCCGGCGCCGCGCCGCCGCCAGCTTCTGCCGCCAAGCCGATGGCGCAGCCGATCGCCCAGCCGGCGGCGAAGCCCGCAGCGAAGCCGGCAGCGAAGCCGGTGGCGGGCAAGCTGCCGGCCATGGCGCCCAGCGCCGCGCCGGTGCAGGCGGGCGGCGCACGCTACCTGGTGATCCACAGCTTCACCGATCAGCACAAGGCCGCGCTGACGGCGCGGAAATACGGCCATCTCGGCGCCACGGTCGCCGCCGCCCAGATCCAGGGACGGACCTGGTACCGCGTCATGGTGCGCGACGGCGCCGCGCAACGCGACCGGCTGACCTCCGACGGCGTGCGCGGATACTGGCCGGTTACGTTGTAGCTCCAATCCGCTTCGTTCGGCGCGACGGGGCCGCCGCCGGCCCCGTTGCTTTTTCCGTCGGCATCGCGCTTGATGCCCGGCGCGACCAAAGGCTGGACCGCACAATCCAACCCGGCATTCATGTCAGGCCCGATGTCGTCCTTTTCACGCCTTACCCTTGGCCTCGCCGCCGCCTTCCTGCTGGCGGCCGGGGCCGGGGCGTCGGCGGCCGAGCTTGTACCGCACCGCGCGGCCTATCAACTGGGCAAGGGCGCGTCGAAAGCCGGCCAGGCGGTCGCCCAAGTCGGCGGCGCGATGACGATCGAGATCGACGAGTCCTGCGACGGCTGGTCGCTGAGCCAGCGCATCCGCATGGACGTCACCGACAGCATGGGCACCGACCTCGACAGCGACAGCCGCTACGCCAGCTTCGAGACCAAGGACGGCACGCTGCTGCGCTTCCAGGCCAGCGACTGGCAGGACGGCAACCTGGTGGAAGAGACCGCCGGCACGGCCGAGCGCCCGGCGCCCGACAAGCCCGGCACCGCCCAGTTCGTGAAGCCCGAACGGCAGAGCTTCGACCTGCCGCCCGGCGCGCTGTTTCCCGTGGCTTTCAACATCGAGCTGCTGAAACGTCTGGAGAAGGGCGAGCCTTACGCCAGCATGCGCGGCTTCGACGGCGGCAACCTGGAGGGCGCCTACACGATCACCGTGTTCATCGGCAAGGAGCGCGAGAGCGAGTGGAGGCCGGATACGCGCAAGGGCGAGGCGGCGAAGGACGACCGCGGCAAGCTGGTGGGCGGGAAGGTGCGCAACGTGCGCGTGGCCTATTTTCCGCTCGCGAGCCAAGCGCCCGAGCCCGAACTGGAATACGAAATGGAATTGCAGCCCAACGGCGTGTCGCCGGTGATGCGGCTGGATTACCAGCGCTATCAGGTTATTGCCCGGCTGGTCGAAATCAAGGCCATGCCCCGGCCGGCGTGCAATCGCTGACCGGCTTCGCAGCGAGCCCGGCGGCCCCGCGCCGCAATTCCGCCCGAATCCGCCGTCACCATCCCGGGCCATGACGAATCCCCGCATCGCCGCCGTGTCCATTGCCGCGCTGGGTGTGCTGGCCGCGCTGCCCGCCGCCGCGCAGCTCGCGCCCAGGATCGAGGTGGCGCCGCACCGCGCCGTCTATCAAATGACCTTGGCGTCGGCCAAGAGCGGCAGCGGCGTGGTATCGGCGTCGGGCGCGCTGGCGTTCGAATGGGGCGACAGCTGCGACGGCTGGACGGTCGAGCAGCGCTACAAACTGACCCTGGTGTTCGCGCAGCCAGGCGAGGTCGAGATCGTCACCAACTACGCGACTTGGGAATCGAAGGACGGGCTCGCCTACAGATTCAACGTCCGCAAGTCGCGGAACGGCAAGCCCGGCGATGACGTGTCGGGCAAGGCGCGGCTCGACGGTCCGGGCGGGACCGGCAAGGCCGAGTTCACCTTGCCCGAGAAGATGGCCAAGGACTTGCCGGCCGGCACCGTATTTCCCACCGAGCATACGCTGGTGCTGCTGAAGCAGGCGCTGGCGGACAAGACGGTGGTGCGGCGCGTCGTGTTCGACGGCGCCACCGCCGATGGCGCGGCCGAGGTCAACGCGCTGATCGGCCGCAAGCTCGGCGTCGGCCAAGCCGGCGCCGAGCCGCACATGGACCGGCCGGGCTGGTACATGCGCATGGCCTATTTCAATCTCGAGAAGAAAGCCGGCGGCGAGCCGGACTACGAAATCGGCCTGGAATTGCAGGACAACGGCATCGCCCGCGCGATCAAGCTCGACTACGCCGATTTCTCGATCAAGGGCACGCTGGAGAAAGTCGAGCTACTGCCCAAGCCGGCGTGCTGAACGTCGAGGCTTAGCGCGGCCGCGACAGTCCCCGTCCTTTCCCGATCGCCTTCCTGCCCAGCTTGGCGCGCACCGCGTCGATGGCGCGTTCGACCTTGCGGTCCTTCTCGCGCACCGGGTTGAGCAGATCGGGCGGATCGGCTTCGGCGCCGTCCACCAGATCGCCGCCGCCCACGCCGATCAGCCGGTAGCGCGTGCCATCCAGCGCCGCTTCCAGCAGCGCCTCGGCGTCGCGGTAGAGCGTGGCGGCGAGCTGCGTCGGCGCCCCCAGGCGGCGCTGGCGCGTGAGTATCTTGAATTTGCCGGTCTTGAGCTTGAGGGTGACGGAGCGGGCGGCCAGCGCGCTGTCCTTCAGCCGTCGCGCCACGGTCTCGCACAGCGGCCACAGTTCGGCCTTCAGGAAT
>JBQTIS010000408.1:0-5792 GCA_052387895.1 Rhodospirillales bacterium
ATCCGCGACCTGACCAAGACATTCGGCGCGCCGCCCAATGCCGTTACGGCCGTCGATCGCGTCAGCTTTGACGTGGCGCCGGGCGAGTTCTTCACCATGCTGGGCCCCTCGGGCTGCGGCAAGACCACCACGCTGCGCATGATCGCGGGACTCGAGCCGGTGAGCGGCGGCGCCATTACCTTCGACGGGCGCGATTACACGCGCGTGCCGTCGCAACAGCGCAACATCGGCATGGTGTTCCAATCCTATGCGCTGTTCCCCCACCTAAGCGTGTTCGAGAACGCGGCCTACGGTTTGCGCACGCGGGGCGTGGCCGCGGCCGAAATCCGTCGGCGCGTGGACGAGGTGCTGCGGGCGCTGCGGCTCGATGCGTTCGCGGCGCGTCAGCCCGCGACGCTGTCCGGCGGCCAGCAGCAGCGCGTGTCGATTGCCCGCGCGCTGGTCTATCGCCCCTCGATGCTGCTGCTGGACGAGCCGCTGGCCAATCTCGACGCCAAGCTCCGGATCGAAATGCGCGCCGAGATCCGCCGCATTCAGCGAGAATTCGAGATTCTGTCGCTGTACGTCACCCACGACCAGGAGGAAGCGATGGCGATCTCCGACCGCGTGGCGCTGTTCAACATGGGGCGCCTGGTGCAGACCGGCCGTCCGCGCGACGTGTACCGCGGGCCGGCGTCGCTATTCGCTGCCGATTTCATCGGCCGTGCCAATTTCTTCCGCGCCGGGCTCGTGGGCCGAGATGGGGCGGACGCCAGGGTGACCCTGCACGGCGGTGCTGCGCTTACGGCCGGCCGGACGGTGAATCTGTCGCGCGACGAGGCCGAGCGCGTGCCCGCCAACGCCGACGGGCTGCTGATGGTGCGGCCGGAAAGCCTGACGATCATGCGCGCCGGCGCCGGTCTGCCGGGCCGGGTCGTGCGCGCGCAGCCCCTGGGTGGCGCGATGCGCTACCTAGTCGCTGCGGAGGGCGCGATAGGGGACGTCACGGTCGATGCCTGGCGGGCGAATGAGGAGTTCGCCGAAGGCGCTCCGATCGGTCTCTGCGCCAACGCGGCGGACTCGGTCCTGTTCCTTCGGCCGGACAGAGCGGGATGAACGCGCCCGCTGCAATCGCCGGCGCCGGTTTCGCTGCCCGGGCGGTCCCCCTGGCGGTCGGCGGCGCGGCGGTACTAATCGCGCTCCTGTTCCTGGTCTATCCGCTGTCCAGCGCGGTGCTCGGCGCATTCGTCAAGAATGGGCAGCCGGTCGCGCTCGCCAACCTGACGCTCGTGAATTTCGAGCGGTTTCTGATTTCGGCCAGCTACCAACGCGCGCTATGGCACTCCATCGCCACGGGCACGGCCGCGACAGCGCTGGCCACCGCTCTGTCGCTGCCGATGGCCTATGCGGTGGCGCGCGTCGCCATGCCGCTGCGCGCGACGATCCTGGGCCTTTCGGTGCTGCCGCTGATTTCGCCGCCGTTCATCGGCGCCTATGCCTGGGTGATCCTGCTGGGCAACAGCGGGCTATTCACAAGCCTGCTGCGCGACCATTTCGGCATCGGCCTGCCGTCGATCTATGGGTTTTTCGGCGTCACCGTCGCCCTGGCGCTGAGCTATTTCCCCTACGTCTTCCTCGTGCTGCAAGGCGCGTTCGCCGCGGTCGACACGCATATCGAGGAGGCGGCGACGATCGCCGGCGCGTCGCGCTGGCGCGTGCTGCGCACGGTGACGATGCCGATGATCCTGCCCACGGTCGCAGCGGGCATGCTGATCGTGTTCATCAAGGCGATCGGCGATTTCGGCATACCGTCGATCCTGGGCGGCGAATACCAGGTCCTACCGACGCTGATCTACTATCAGATCCACGGCTTCTTCAATCTCAACGGCGCCGCGGCGATCGCGATGGTCAACGTGGCGCTGACGCTGCTGGCGCTCGGCGCGCTGGCCTGGATTAACCGTACGCGGTCGGTTGCCATCGTGTCCGGCACGGCGCGCGCGGCCGCGCGTGCCTTGCCCGCGTCCGTGCGCTGCGCTGCGATCGCCTATGTCTGGCTGGTGCTGATCGTCGCCAACTTGCCGCAGGTCGTCACCGTGCTCTATTCCTTTTCGGAGCGGTGGGGCGGCACGCTGTTGCCTTCGGTCTACGGCTTCGAGAACTACCGCCGCATCGTCGGCGAGATCGCCGGGCCGGCGCTGAACAGCGTGATCTTGGCGGGCGCCGCGACGCTGATCTGCCTCGTCTTTGGCGTCGTCACCGCCCACGCCGCCGCGTGCGGGCGCATCGCCGGCCGCTGGGCGGTCGATCTAATCGTCATGGTGCCGTTCGTCCTGCCGGGATTGGTGATCGGCGTCGCGTACCTCGTAGCCTTCAACGAGGGGCCGCTGGTGCTGACCGGCACAGCGGCGATCCTGGTGTTGGCGTATTTCACGCGCCGGGTGGCGTTCGTGTTCCGCTCCGCCTCTGCCGCCATCCTTCAGCTCGACCGCAGGCTGGAGGAAGCGTCAGCGATCTGCGGCGCGAGCTGGGCCACCACCATGCGCCGGGTCGTGCTGCCGCTGATCGCACCCGCGCTGTTGGCAGGCGGCATTCTCGTGTTCGCGACGCTGATCGGCGAGATCAGCGTCACGGTGCTGCTCTATTCCGCGCGCTGGAAGACATTGACCATATCGATCTACGAATATCTCCTGGGCAACGACATCGCCAAGGCGAGCGCGCTTGGCACCGTGACCATCGTCTTGACCTTCCTTCTGGTCGCCGCCGCTAGCAGGCTCGCTGGCCGCAACATGGCGGATATGTTCCGTTAGGCTGGCGCCACGCCCATCGCTTTGCCGAGCTCCACCGCCACCCCCGCCGCCGCCGCGAGCATCGGGTTGCCCTTGGTGAGCCCATTGCCTGCGAGGAAATCATTGGTTCTGCCGCCGGCCTCCGCGACCAGCAACATGCCTGCCAGGACGTCCCAGCTTCTTAGGTAAAGTTCGCAGTATCCGTCGCTTCTTCCCTCGGCCACCCGCGCCAGGCCCAGGGCGGCCGAGCCGATCAGGCGCACGTCGCAGCCCGCCTCGACCATGCGCCGCATCAGGGCCAGGTTTTCCGCCGCGCTGCAGGGCTCGGCATACCCGAACTCCACTAAGCTATGCGCGAGGTCGTTGGCGGCCGACGCCCGGATCGGCGCACCGTTCTTGCAGGCTCCGCCGCCACGGCGGGCCGTATAGATGTCCCCCGTGGCCGGCTCCGCAACCGCGCCGATGACCGGCTGGCCATCGAGGCAAAAAGCGATCGAGATTGCGAAATGCGGCAGGCCGCGCGCGAAGTTGCCCGTACCGTCGATTGGATCGACCACCCATAGGCACGGGGCGGCCGTGCCGCCGCCTTCCTCTCCCAGGAACCCATCGCCGGAGAACGCCGCGGCGACGCGCTCGCAGATCAGCTTTTCGATGGCGATGTCCGCAGCGGTGACGTAGTCGCGCAGCCCTTTGGCCTTGACCTCGAGCGCCCCGGCCCTGCGCCAAAAGGTCATAGCGAGGGCGGCGGCTTCGCCGGCAATCGACCGGGCAAGTTCAGCGCGGGCGGCGATATCATCTGGCATTGCGCCAGGCTCCTTTTCTACTCCAACAAAGATGCGGCGGTTTTTCGAGACCGTGCTTGCCCGGTTGTCCCGATGGTGGCAGGGTGTAACATAATCGTAATCCAACGGTAACAATACCTGGGGAGGAATCGATGGCTCTCTTCATACACGCGCGCGCGTCGTACACCGTGTCGGTCGCAGGTATGGCGTTGCTGCTTGGCGCCGCGCATGGCCCGGCAAACGCGCAGGACCTCAACGCCTATTCGATCTGGCCCGAGAACTGGGCACGGCCCATGTTGGCCGAATTCACCAAGGCTTCGGGCATCAAGGTGAACTTCTTGCGGTTCTCCTCGGGCGAGGCGCTGGCGCGCGTGATCGCAGAGAAGAACAATCCGAAGATCGACGTATTGTTCGGCGGCCCGGTGGAAACCTTCGCCGCGGGCATCAAAGAAGGCGTGTTCGATCCGTACAAGCCGCCTTCCTTCGACAAGCTGCCGGCGCGTTTCAAGCACAAGGACGGGCAATGGGTCGCTATCGCCGACGATCCGCTGGTGTTCATGACCAACACCAAGTTCCTAGCCGACAACAAGCTGAAGGCTCCGGCGTCTTGGGAAGATCTGCTGAACCCGGCATACAAGAATATGTTGCAAATGGCTGACGCGCGCACTTCAGGCACCGCCGTCACGCGCATTTTTTCGATCCTCGAGGCCAACGGGCGCAACGAGGACAAGGCTTTCGCCTACATGAAGAAGCTGCGGCCGAACGTGCAACTCTACACCAAGAGCGGCGGGGGCGGCACGCTGCCGGTCGGCCTGGGGCAGGCGGGCGGGGGCATCTTCTTCATCGTCGACGCGCTCGACACCAAGGCCAAGGGCTATGACGTGCAGATTAGCTTCCCCAGGGAAGGCATCGGCACGGCGGCCGAGGGCATCGCGCTGATCAAGGGCGCGAAGAACCCCGCCGCGGCGAAGAAGCTGGTCGACTGGGCCTCCAGCCCGGCTATGCAGTCGCTGTTCGCCGTGCACAAGATCAATTTCGTGCCGGCGCATCCCGACGTGAAGACCGAGGCGAGCTTGGCGGCGGTGCTGAAGGGCGCCAAGATATTCGCCATCGACGACGCCTACGCGGGCGAGAACCGCAAACGCGTGGTCGACCGCTGGGTTGCGGAAGTCCTGCCGTAAGCCGCTAGTTCATCCGGCCGCCTCGTGGCGGCAATCGACAGCGTGAAGGATCGCCGGCGCGCATTGCCGGCGATCCTGCGCGACCCGGCGCAGGGGCTGACCGTCCTGGGCCTGTGGGCGCTGCTCGCGCTATTCGTGATCTATCCGCTCTGCGCATTGCTGGTGCGGGCATTCTATGCCGATGGCGCGTTCGGCCTGGAGCCAGTCTGGGCCGTGCTCGCCCAGCCCAACCATCGTCGCGCGTTCGTCAACAGCCTGCTGCTCGGCACGCTGGTGGGCCTCGCCGGCACGGTTCTGGGATTCCTTTTCGCTTTCACCGTGGCGCGCGCCGGCTTGAAACCCTGGCTGATGCGAATGATCGACGCGGCCACGCTGCTGCCGCTAATATCGCCGCCCTTCACCACGTCCATCGCGTTCGTGTTCTCGTTCGGCCCGCGCGGTCTGATCACGCATGAATTGCTCGGTATGCGCGCGACGAATGTCTATGGCCTATGGAGTACGTTGGCGGCCGAAACGCTGACATACTTTCCAATCGCGTACCTGGCGCTGCGCCCCGTGCTGTCGGCGATCGGCAGCAACCTGGAGGAAATGGCCTTCAGCCTGGGTAGTTCGCGCTGGCGCGTGTTCCGTACCGTCACTCTGCCGCTCTGCGTGCCGGGGCTGGCCAATGCGTTTCTGTTGCTGTTCGCGGCGTCGCTGGCCGATTTTGCCACCCCGCTGATCCTCGCGGGCAATTCGTTTCCGGTGTTGCCGACCGAGGCATATCTGCAAATCACCGGCTTGTTCGATCTGCGTGGCGGCGCCGTGCTGTCGTTGATACTGCTGGTCCCGGCGGCGATCGTTTTCTTCGCACAGCGCTATTGGGTATCGCGCGGGCACTACGTCACCGTGACCGGCAAATCCGGTCCGCGTTCCGACGGCGAGCGGCTGGTGCCTGTCATGCGCGGGGCGCTCGTCGGCGCCTGCGCGTTGACGGGTCTTGCGATCCTCTATCTCTACGCGCTGTTGTTTTATGCCTCGGTCGTGATGGCGTTCGGAGCCAATCACGCGCTAACCCTCATGCA
>JBQTIS010000409.1:0-5029 GCA_052387895.1 Rhodospirillales bacterium
GGATGCCGGTATCCTGTCCATCGGGGTGCTCCTTCGCCGAGGCCGGTCGTCAAACCGGACCTCGTTGATTCGCCTATCAGGCGACGGTGCACCCCAACCGATTCTCCAGCAAGTCTAGGACTTCACCCGGCGCATCGCGACGCCCGCTGCGTGGCCGTCGGCAACCGGCGCTTGCCACGATCGCGGCGGTCGCGGCGGCTGTCGTTGGCTTGGCGGCAGGCGTCTACTTCCTGATCATGCCGGCGGAAGAAACGCGGTTGCTCGCGGGCCTATCCGGCGATGCGGGGCTGGTTGCGTTGGGCCAGCGGGTCTATGTCGCGCACTGCGCCAGTTGCCATGGAGACCGGCTGCAAGGACAGCCGGAGTGGCAGACGCGTAAGCCGGATGGAAAGCTGCCGGCCCCGCCCCACGACGTATCGGGCCACACCTGGCATCACGGCGACGAGCAACTCTTCAAGATAACCAAGCACGGGCTCAAGCACTTGGCGCCCCTGGGTTATTTCAGCGATATGCCGGCCTATGAGGGTATGCTTAGCGACGGCCAGATTTGGGCGGTGCTGGCATTCATTAAGAAGTCGTGGCCCGAGGAAGTCCGCGAGCGCCAGGCGCGGATGAGCCGGAGGCAGTGAGAGACCGCTACCGCCGTGTCGGCGGAATCGGCAACTCGCGCCGGTCGATATCAGCCTACGTTCGAGCCGACTGTTAACGCTTGACCCTGAAGCCGCTACAAGCCCTAGCATTTCAGCTGGGTGCATGAAGTGGCTATCGCGAAGAGGCATGCTGCCATGGGAGATTGCCAGGCCGCAGGCAGGTTTGCCAACGCGTCCAGTCGCGCAGTCCAGGCTGCCGGTGCGCACAGGGCGATGTCTGGGGCGGGCCGGTGAAGTCGCGCGCCGGAATCGTGACGCGTTGGTTCGTTCCGATACTCGGCACAGGGCTCGCGGTCGGCGCATTATTCTGGCTCTATCGGGACCTGGATCTGAATCGGTTTCTCTTGGCCGTCGCCGACGCCGATGCGAGATGGCTCCTTCTTCTCGCAGTGACAATCCTTGCGGAGCAGCTGGTACGCGGGTGGAAATGGCGCCAGATTCTCTTCGATCTCAAGTCGATTTCAAGCTGGCGTCTTTTTGGCGCGATACTCGCCGGTCATGGTATCGGCATCCTCGTTCCTCTCGGCATCAGCCCCCTCGTGCGTTCGTGGCTTATCGCACGCCTGGAAGGGCTGCGGATGGCCTGCGTCCTGATGACGGCAGCTATCGAGCGCTTTCTCGACGGAATCGTTTTCGCGTTGTTTGCTGGACTCGTGGCATCCGCGGCGCGAATACCCGATGTTGAAGGGAATGTGAGAATCGGCCTTGCGGTCGCAGGTGCACTAAATCTCGTCCTGTTTGGGGGACTCCTGTATGTCGTATTTGTTGGCCGCTCGCCCCTTGGCCGCAACGAGGCGCGGCTAAGCCGTTGGATCGATTGGCTGGCTGCCAAAGGAGGATGGCGCTTCGAAGGGCTAAGATCGGCAATCCGCGAAGGGATCGTTTGGCCGCGCGAACGCCGCCGCCAAGCTGGCGCGGTGCTGGCAAGCGTGGTCATGAAGGTCATCGCCGCCACGCATTTCCTTTGGGCAGGTCTGTCAGTCGGCGTGACCCTCACTTTTTTCGATTACCTCTTCCTCATGGTTTTCGCTGGCTTTGCGCTGGTGCTTGCGCGCTTCGTTCGCGTTCCGGGGGGCTTCGTGATCGGATCCGGCTTTGCGCTCAAGCTGCTTGGCGTGCCGGACGAACAGGCGCTGGCGATGATTCTGTTCAACAATTTCCTTTCGATCATCCTGATGATCGGACCCGGTCTGTTCTTCTTGTGGCGAAGCGGCGTCGATATCCGGGACGCGCGATTGGCGGAGGCCAAACCCAATGTCTCCGCCTGAGACCGAACACGGGGCCAGCGGCCCCGTTTTCTGGAAGCTCACTGGAGCAGGCGCGTCTTTTCAGGCCGGATCTTCAGCGGTCGATTCCGCGACGATCGTTGCCAGCCTCGTCTATCACCTGACCGGAAGCGTCTACGCGGTGGGTGCGGCCAGCGCGGTGCTGCGCCTCGGTTGGCTGTTGCCGCAGTTGATCGTGGGATTCATGGCGCAGCGTTCCGAACGGCGCATGCCTTTCTATGTTGTCGGCGCGTTCGGCCGCGCCGGTTGCCTTGCCCTGATCGCCATGCTGCTGGCGGTCGCCGGAGAGCCCGCCGCCTGGGCCGCTGGCGGATTCATGGCGCTTTGGACGCTATATGCGTTCGTCAGCGGCATCGTCGCGGTGCCGTACAACGACATCGTTGGACGCTCGATCCCATCTAGCGCGCGAAGTCGCATGCTCGCCTGGCGCTTCTTCGGCGGCGGGATACTCGCCTTGGCCGTCGCAGCCGTCATACACGGGTTGCTGACCACCGGACCGATCTTGACGGCGTACGCACTTGTCTTCGCGCTCGCATCCGCGCTGATGTTCGTCTCGTCGATCAGCTTCGTTTCGGCGGGCGAACCGCGAACACCGTCCAAACCCGATGAATCTCCGATGACGTTTCGCAGCTTTCTGAAGAGTGGATTGGGCGTAATCGGATCGGATGACCGGTTTCGATTGTTTCTCTATACGCAGTGGCTAGGCGGAGCGACGCTCATGGCCCTGCCGTTCTATGTTGTGTTTGCGTCCAGCGTCGGCACGCAAGCGGAAAATGTCGGCATTTTGCTGGGCGCGCAGACGGTGGGGTCGCTCGTTTCCAACGCGTTGTGGGGCCGCATCGGAGATCGGTATGGAAAATTGGCATTGTTGCAGGTTGTTGGAGCGCTTCGCCTCGCGCCGCCTCTCGGCGCGCTCGCCATTTTCGCGACCGCGAGCAGTTTTTCGCCCTGGGCGATGCTTTTCGCGTTTGCCGCGCTCTTCGTCGCCGTTGGCGCGCTCATCAACGGCATGACGATCGGGTATCTGGGATATCTCATGGAAATTTCGCCGAATGAACTGCGCCCGGCCTATTCCGCCTATTTCAATGTGCTTGCCTCTCCCGCCGCGCTTCTGCCGCTCGTGGGTGCGGCCATTGCCGATGGGCTATCTCTCGAAGCGGTATTCATCGTCGCGTTGATCGCAGCGGCATTCCAGATTGTCCTCTACGCGAGGCTGGCTCGTTGGGAGGCAGGTTGATGTGGATCGAGATTCGGCGCGGCCTGAAGAGAGTGTGGGTCCCCGTCATCCTGCGTGTTTGGCCGCTGGCACGGCTTTGGTATCGCGCCTGGGGGTTGAGGCTGGACGGCCATCCCGGGGACGAGGTGTGGTACTTCGCCTATGGTGCCAACATGCATGACAGCGCGTTTCGGCGCCGCCGCAAGATGCAGCCCCTGGAGTGGCGCGCTGGTCAAATCACGGGCTATCGCCTGCGGTTCAATCTAGAGGGCCGGCCAAAGGGCAAGGCCGCGCCGGCCAATATCAGCGCCGATCCCCAAGCAGAGATATGGGGCGTGCTTTACCGTATCAAGCGCCGAGACCTGGTTCGCCTGAACGCCTCGGAAGGCATCCCCGGCTGGCGCTACCGCCCCATCAACCTGACGGCCAAAGATGGACATGGAAACTCCATCGGCGTCACCACCTACATTGCCGATGGCAACGAGGTGGATGGGAATCCATCGCTTCGCTATGTCACGCTGCTGCGCGAAGGCGCCCAGGCCCACGGGCTGCCGGATCACTGGCTCCAGTTTCTTAGGTCGATAAGCCATGCCGAGTAACGCCGCGCGACGATATCTCAAATCGTCCTGCGCTTTCGCAGCACCGCCACCGCCTCGATCCTGGGCGACCACAGGAACTGGTCGATGGGGACGACGCGCTCCAGCGCGTAGCCGCCATCCGCGAGCATGCGCAGGTCGCGCGCCAGCGTCGCCGGATCGCAGCTCACCGCCGCGACCACCGGCACCCTCGAGCGCGCGACAGCCTGGGCCTGCGCCAAGGCGCCTGCGCGCGGCGGATCGAACACGACGGCGGCGAAGCCCTTCAGTTCGTCTGCGTTGAGCGGGCGGCGCGCCAGGTCGCGGCGTTCGGCCGTGAGTTTGTTGAGGCGGGCGCGGCGCGCGGCCGCCTCCAGCGCGGCGACCGCGCCGGCATCGACGTCAACCGCCAGCACCGCCCGGTTGCGCGCCAGCTCCAGGGCCAGCGTGCCGCAACCCGCGAACAGATCGACCACACCTCCTTTGGGCGCGGTGGCCACGGCCGCGCCGACGATCTCCTGGATCGCCAGTTGGCCTTCCGGCGTGGCTTGCAGGAATGCGTCGGGCGGAAGCTCCACCGCCGCGCCGCCGAGCGTCACTACGGGCTTGCGGCGCTCGACCACCGGCTCGGCGGCGCCGGGAGCATCGTTATCGCCGCCCGGCGGTCCACCGGGCAGGCGCCAGCTCACCCGCGCCAGGTCGTTGGCTTCGGCGACGCGCGCCAAACGCTCGCGGTCGGCCATGTCCGGCGCGCGCGGCAGGCTCCAGGTGACGTCGAGGCCGGTTTCGCTGGCGGTGACCGCCACCGCGAACGGCATCGGCTTGCGCCGCGGCGCCAGCGCGTCGAGCGCCCACGCAGCCTCGCGGCAGGGTTGCAGCAGCGCGGCGATCGCCGGGACGCTGACTGGGCAAACGCCGAGATCGACGATGTCGTGCGCGGCGCGCGCGTAGGCCCAGGGTCGCCCCCCGGGCACGGCGGAAGCCGGCGAAGCGCACGCGCCGCCGACTGCCCGGCGGGCTGATGCGGGTTTTATCGACCTCGGCCTTCAAGCCCTGGCGTTCGAGGGCGGCGATCAGCAGGTCGCGCTTGACGCTGGCGTAGGTCTTGGTGCCGAGGTGCTGCCAGGCGCAGCCGCCGCATCGGCCGAAATGCTGGCAGGGCGGGTCGCTTCGGTCCTTCGCCCGGCGGAGGAACGAAACGGCGGCCGCGGCAAAGCCCTCGCGGCGTCCGGCTTCGATGCGCGCGCGCACGCGGTCGCCGGGCGCGGTGAATGGCACGTAGATCGCGGCGCCGCAAGGCAG
>JBQTIS010000410.1:0-2071 GCA_052387895.1 Rhodospirillales bacterium
ATTGCCCTGCGCCCTGAGGCGCTATAAAAGCACCGCGCTGTGTCCCATTATAACGCTGTGTGAAGGGGACTAGGACGCGGCGGATTCCCTCATCCCGGCGGGATGAACGACCTACACAGATGCTACACAGTCTTTAATAAGGCTAAATAACCCAGGTATTTCAATATCATGGCCGCCGACCAGTACATCTATGTGATGAAGGGACTACACAGGTGCTACACAGTCGTTAATAAGGCGAAATAATCAAGGAATATCAATTAGATGGCCGCCTACCAGTACATCTATGTCATGAAAGGCCTTTCCAAGGTCTATCCCGGCCAGCGCGAGGTGTTGAAGGACATCTGGCTGTCGTTCCTGCCCGGGGCCAAGATCGGCGTGCTGGGCTACAACGGCGCCGGCAAGTCCACGCTGCTTCGGATCATGGCGGGGGTGGACAAGGATTTCGGCGGCGAGGCGTGGCTGGCCGAGGGCGCCAGCGTCGGCATGCTGACGCAGGAGCCCGAGCTCGACCCGAAGCTCTCGGCGGTCGGCAACGTGATGGCCGGCCTGGCGCCCACCAAGGCGCTCTTGGACCGCTTCAACGAGGTCAGCGAGAAGCTGGGCTCGGTCGAGGACCCCGACGAGATGACCCGGCTGATCGAGGAGCAGGCGGCGCTGCAGGAGAAGATCGACGCCGCCGGGGCCTGGGAGCTCGAGCGCACGGTCGAGATCGCGATGGACGCGCTGCGCTGCCCGCCGGGCGACGCCGAGGTCGCCAGGCTCTCGGGCGGCGAGAAGCGCCGCGTGGCGCTGTGCCGGCTGCTGCTGCAAAAGCCCGACCTGTTGCTGCTGGACGAGCCGACCAACCACCTCGACGCCGAATCGGTGGCGTGGCTCGAGCGGTTCCTCAAGGAATACAAGGGCACCGTGGTGCTGGTGACCCACGACCGCTATTTCCTCGACAACGTCACGGGCTGGATTCTGGAGCTCGACCGCGGCCGCGGCATCCCCTACGAGGGCAACTACTCCGCCTGGCTCGAGCAGAAGCAGCAGCGCCTGGCCCAGGAGGGCAAGGAGGAGGGCGCGCGCCAGCGCACGCTCGCCCAGGAGCTGGAATGGGTGAAAGCCAGCCCGCGCGCGCGCCAAGCCAAGAGCAAGGCGCGCTACCAGGCCTTCGAGCAGCTGTTGCAGCAGAAACGCGAGCGCGCGCCCGAAACCGCGCAGATCGTCATCCCCGCGGGCCCGCGCCTGGGCCAGGACGCGATCGACGCCCAGGGCCTGACCAAGGGCTACGCCGACCGCCTGTTGATCGAGAAGCTCGACTTCCGGCTGCCGCCCGGCGGCATCATCGGCGTGATCGGCCCCAACGGCGCCGGCAAGACCACGCTGTTCCGCATGATCGTGGGCCAGGAAAAGCCCGACGCCGGCGCGATCGAGATCGGCGAGACCGTGAAGCTCGGCTACATCGACCAGAGCCGCGACAGCTTGGCCGCCGACAAGACGGTGTGGGAGGAAATCTCGAACGGCGCCGACATCATCGAGCTGGGCGAGCGCAAGATGCCGAGCCGCGCCTATTGCGGCGCGTTCAATTTCAAGGGCCCGGACCAGCAGAAGAAGGTGGGCCAGCTCTCGGGCGGCGAGCGCAAGCGCGTGCACCTCGCCAAGATGCTGAAATCCGGCGCCAACCTTTTGCTGCTGGACGAGCCGACCAACGACCTGGACGTGGACACGCTGCGCGCGCTGGAAGACGCGCTGGCCGCGTTCGCCGGCTGCGCCGTCATCATCAGCCACGACCGCTGGTTCCTCGACCGCGTCGCCACCCACATCCTGGCGTTCGAGGGCGACAGCCACGTGGAGTGGTTCGAGGGCAACTTCCAGGACTACGAGGCCGACAAGAAGCGCAGGCTGGGCGAGGCGGCGGTCGAGCCGCACCGCATCAAGTTCAAGCCGCTGACAAGGTAGCGGCCCTCGCCCTCCCGACGCATTTGGTCGGGTCCCACCCACTACCCGGCCATGCCCGGGCGCGGGGCGTTAGAAACCACGCCCCCCCCCGCGCGTGCCGCAGGGGGCGGGGGGGGGTGGGGCGAACAAC
>JBQTIS010000411.1:0-12583 GCA_052387895.1 Rhodospirillales bacterium
GGCGAGGCGGTAACGCTGAAAAACGGCGACCCCGACGCGGTGGTGCCGGGCCTGATGGCAATCGGCGAGGCGGCCTGCGTGTCGGTGCACGGCGCCAATCGCCTGGGCTCGAACTCGCTGCTCGACATCGTCGTGTTCGGCCGCGCCGCCGCCGAGCGCTGCGCCGAGATCGTGAAGCCGGGCGAGGCGCACGCGCCGCTGGCCAAGGACTCCGCGGACAGGGCACTGTCGCGGCTGGACTGCTTCCGCCACGCCAGGGGGGGTACCCCGACCGCCGCCCTCCGGTTGCGCATGCAGAAGACCATGCAGTCGAACTGCGCGGTGTTCCGCACCGGCGAGGTGCTGGAGGAAGGCAAGAAGAAGCTCGAGGAATGCCGGTCGGGCATGAAGGACATCGGCGTTTCCGACCGTTCGATGATCTGGAACTCGGACCTGGTGGAGACGCTCGAACTCGACAACCTGCTGATCCAGGCCGTCACGACCATGCATTCCGCCGCGAACCGCAAGGAAAGCCGCGGCGCGCATGCCCGCGAGGACCATCCCGAGCGCGACGACGAGAACTGGCTGAAGCACACGGTCGTGTGGCTGGCTGAGGACGGCAAGCCCAGGATCGACTACCGGCCGGTGCACCTGCGGCCGCTGTCGAACGACGTGCAGTCGTTTCCGCCGAAGAAGCGGGTGTACTGATGGCCGAATTCACGCTTCCCGCCAACTCCAAGGTCAAGCCCGGCAAGGCGCATCCCGCCCCCGCCGGCGCCAAGTCGCTGCGCGAATTCAAAATCTACCGCTGGGACCCCGACGGCGACGCCAATCCGCGCCTCGACAGCTATCAGGTGGATTTGGGCTCGTGCGGGCCGATGGTCCTGGACGCGTTGATCAAGATCAAGAACGAGACCGACGCGACGCTGACCTTTCGCCGCTCGTGCCGCGAGGGCGTGTGCGGCTCTTGCGCCATGAACATCGACGGCACCAACACGCTCGCCTGCACCAAGTATATCGGCGACGTGAAGGGCGCGGTGAAGATCTACCCGCTGCCGCACCTGCCCGTGGTGAAGGACCTGGTGTCCGACCTCAGCACGGCCTACGCCCAGCTCGCCGCGGTCGAGCCGTGGATCAAGACCGTCACGGCTCACCCCGAACGCGAGCGGCTGCAGACGCCCGCGGACCGCGCCAAGCTCGACGGGCTGAGGGAATGCATCCTGTGCTTCTCGTGCTCGACGTCCTGCCCCAGCTACTGGTGGAACGGCGACCGCTACCTCGGCCCCGCCGTGCTGCTCCAGGCCTATCGCTGGATCGCCGACAGCCGCGACGAGGCCACCGGCGAGCGGCTGGACCAACTGGAAGACCCGTTCCGGCTCTATCGCTGCCACACCATCATGAACTGCACCAAGACCTGCCCCAAGGGCCTCAACCCCGCCAAGGCGATCGCCGAGATCAAGAAGCTGATGCTGGCAAGAAGGTAGGGAGGGCGCACCACAGAGACACAGAGGCACGGAGAAAGAAATTTATTACGCGGCCGAAAAGCCGCGCGGGCATATCAACTCTGTGTCTTTTGGCCTCTGTGGTTCTACTTTCTTCTTAAGGCGTCGGTGACGCGGCTTTCGTTCGCATCGCCGAGGCGCGCGTCGGCCGATTTCCGGAAGGAGGCGATCAGCCGCCGGACCATCCCCTGCGCCATGTAGCCGGCGCCGAGGAATCCGACCCCGACCATCCGAGAAATTCCCCGCCACCGGCTATTGCAGGCTGATGTCGCCGTCGATCCTGGTGCTCAAGCCCGCGCCGGACAGCGTCAGAGTCACCGTCGCCTTCAGCGTCTCGCCGCCCTTGAGCCGGCCGGCCTTGACCGCGCCCCGCACCGCCTCCTCGATCTCGCGCTGGGCGGTGACGCCCACCTTCTTCAGGAACTTGCGGATTTCCATGTTGAAGACTTCTTCGTTCACGGCAGGGCCTCCCCTCGTTTAATCCTCGGGTGGATAATGGCATAATAGGCCGCCCCGGTGGTGTGCTGGAAGGAAGGCCGGAGGAAACCGATGAAACTGACGCAAGATCAACTCCGCCAGTTCGACGAACTGGGCTACCTGTTCCTGCCGCGGATGTTCAGCGCCGAGGAAATGGACGTCCTCAACGCCGAGGTGCCCGCGCTCCTGGCCGAAAACCGCCAGGAGGTGGTGCGCGAGAAGGGCGCCGAGGCTCCGCGCTCGGCCTTCTACGTGCAGACCTGGAATCCGGTCTACGCCGCGCTGGCGCGCCATCCGCGCCTGGTCGAGCCGGGCATGCAGATCCTCGGCTCCGACAAGGTTTACATGCACCAGTTCAAGATCAACGCGAAGGCCGCGTTCGACGGCGCGGTGTGGCAGTGGCACCAGGACTACGCCACCTGGTTCGCCGACGACGACATGCCGAGCCCGCGCGCCATGAACATCGCCCTATTCCTGGCCGAGGCGAACGAATTCAACGGCCCGCTGATGTTCATCCCCAAGAGCCACCGGCGAGGCCGGCTCGAAGCGGGGCACGACGTCACCACCACCTCCTATCCGCTGTGGACCATCGACAAGGAGACCATTACGCGCCTGGTATCCGAGGGCGGAATCGTCGCGCACAAGGGCCCGCCGGGGTCGATGCTGCTGTTCCACGGCAACCTGGTGCACGCGTCGGGCTCGAACCTCACGCCGTGGTCGCGCTGGATCGTCTACCTGTCGCTCAACCGCTGCGACAACGCCATCCGCCGCTTCAAGCGCCCGACCTGGATCGCCAACCGCGACTTCGCGCCGATCGAGCTGCTGGCGGACGATTGCCTGCTGCGATCGAAGCGGCAAGGCCGCACGGCGGCGGAGTAGGGCCGATGAACCTGCACCGCCTGTTGCAAAAGCGCGCGGCCGAGAACCGTCCGGTGCGCGTGGGCGTGATCGGCTGCGGCAAGTTCGCCTCGATGTACCTGGCGCAGGCGCCGACCACCCCCGGCCTGCATATCCTGGGCATCGCCGACCTGGCGCCCGCGCGCGCGATCGAGAACCTGAAGCGCGTGGGCTGGGACAAGCGGCGCTACGCCGCCACGTCGCTGGGCGAGGCGATGGACCAGGGCACGACCTGCCTTACCGACGACGTGGGCGCGCTGGCGCAGCATTCCGCGATCGACGTGATCGTCGAGGCGACTGGGCATCCGCCTTCGGGCGTGCGCCACGCGCTGATGGCGTTCGCCGCGCGCAAGCACGTGGTGATGGTGACGGTCGAGGCCGACGCGTTCGTGGGCCCGCTGCTGGCGCGCCGCGCGGCCGAGGCGGGCGTGATCTATTCGCTCGCCTATGGCGACCAGCCCGCGCTGATCTGCGATCTGGTGGACTGGGCGCGGGCAGCGGGCTTCCATGTCGCCGCCGCGGGCCGCGGCCACAAATGGCTGCCGAAATTCCAGCGATCCACGCCCGACACGGTGTGGGACAACTGGGGCCTGAGCGCCGAGCAGGCCCGGATCGGCGGCATGAACCCGCGCATGTTCAACTCGTTCCTCGACGGCACCAAGCCGGCGATCGAAAGCACGGCGGTGGCCAACGCCACGGGCCTCACCCCCGCGCCCGACGGCCTGGCCTATCCGCCCTGCGCCACCCCCGAGCTGGCCCAGATCATGCGCCCGCGCGAAGAAGGCGGGATGCTGGACCACAAGGGCCAGGTGGAGGTGGTCTCGTCGCTCCGAGCCGACGGCAGCGAGATCGCCGACAACCTGCGCTGGGGCGTGTGGGTGGTGTTCGAGGCGCCGAACGAGTACGCGGCGCGCTGCTTCCGCGAATACGGCCTGGCGACCGACCGCAGCGGGCGCTACGCCAGCATGTACAAGCGCTGGCACCTGATCGGGCTGGAGCTGGGCATCAGCGTGGCCTCGGTCGCGCTGCGGGGCGAACCCACGGGCTGCGCCACCGGCTTTCGCGCCGACGCCGTGGCCATGGCCAAGAAGGGCATGAACCAGGGCGACGTTCTGGACGGCGAGGGTGGCTACACCGTCTCGGGCAAGCTGTTGCCCGCGGCCAAATCGCTGGCCCTGGGCGCGCTGCCGATCGGCTTGGCGCACGACGTGACGCTGAAGCGCCCGGTCAAGGCCGGGGCAGTGGTCACCTGGGCCGACGTGGCGGCGGACGAACGGGACGACGTGGTGCGTTTCCGCCGCGAGATGGAGCGCGGCTTCGCCGCCGGCGCCGCGCGGCGGGCGGCGGAATAGTCAATAGTTCAAGCAGACAGGGATGGGACAAATGGCGGGGACGCTGATCGTCACCGGCGGCAGCCGCGGCATCGGCGCGGCCTCGGCCAAGCTGGCCGCGCGCAAGCTGGGCGTGGCGGTGGCGGTGAACTATCGCGGCAACAAGGCGGCCGCCGACAAGGTCGTTGCCGAGATCGGCAAGGCCGGCGGCCGGGCGGTGGCGATCCAAGGCGACACCGCGGTCGAGGCCGACGTGCTGCGCCTGTTCGCCGAGGCGGAAAAGCGGCTCGGCCCGATCGCCGGCCTGGTCAACAACGCCGGCATTCTTGGACCGATAGGCCGGGTGGACGAGGCCAAGCTCGCCGATCTCGAACACCTGTGGGCGGTCAACATCACCGGCTACTTCGTGGCGGCGCGCGAAGCGGTCAAGCGCATGTCCACCCGGCACGGCGGCAGGGGCGGGGCGATCGTCAACATCACCTCGGCCGCGGTGCGCCTGGGTGGACCAGGGGAGTTGGTGGCCTACGCCGCCAGCAAGGGCGCCGCGCACAGCTTCACCATCGGCCTCGGCCGCGAGGTGGCGAAAGAAGGCATCCGCGTCAACGCGGTGGAGCCGGGCCTGATCGACACCGATATCCAAACGCCGGGGCGGGTGGAAAAGTTCGCGCCCGCCGTGCCGCTGGGCCGGGCCGGCACCGCCGAGGAGGTGGCCGAAGCGGTGGTTTGGCTCTTGTCCGATGCCGCCTCCTATCTGTGCGGCTCGGTCATCACGGTAAGCGCCGGGCGGTAGGATTCCGGGCTGGTATTCCAGCGTCTTTTCCGTAAACTAGGCCCTTGGCCCGCCACCGAGCAAAAAGACGGGCCGAAGGGGAGGAATGACCGCAGCCCTGGCCCAAATCCGGCGCGAGAGCGTCGAGGCGCCCGTCATTCTCAGCGTCGAGGACCTGCACGTCCATTTCACGACGTCGCGCGGCACCGTGCGCGCGGTCGAGGGCGTCAGCTACCAGGTCCGCCGCGGCGAGGTGCTGGCGATCGTCGGCGAGTCGGGCTGCGGCAAGTCGGTCTCGGCCCTGGCGATCATGCGCCTTTTGGCCCGGCCGGCGGGCCGCGTGGTCAACGGGCGGATCGTGTTCGACGGCCGCGACCTGCTGGGCTTGAGCGACGAAGAGATGCGCAAGGTGCGCGGGCGCCACATCGGCATGATCTTCCAGGAGCCGATGACCTCGCTCAATCCCGTGCTGCCGATCGGCCTGCAGATCATGGAGCCGCTGAAGATCCATCTCGGCATGACCGACGAGCAGGCGCGCGAGCGCGCGGTGGAGCTGTTGAAGATGGTCGGCATCACCGATCCCGAGCGGCGGCTCGCCCAGTATCCGCACCACTTCTCCGGCGGCATGCGCCAGCGCGCGATGATCGCCATCGGCCTTTCCTGCAACCCGAAGCTGCTGATCGCCGACGAACCCACCACGGCGCTGGATGTGACGATTCAGGCGCAGATCCTGGAGTTGATGCGCGACCTGTCGAAGCGCCTGAACGTCACGCTGATCATCATCACGCACAATCTGGGGGTGGTCGCGCGCTATGCCGACCGCGTGAACGTGATGTACGCCGCGCGGGTGGCTGAACGCGGCACGGCCGACGACATCTTCTTGAGGCCCCGGCATCCCTACGCCATGGGGCTGATGCGCTCGGTGCCGCGGCTCGACCGCGGCCGCGGCCAGGTTCTGGAGACGATCGAGGGCCTGCCGCCCAACCTGCTGGACCCGCCGGCGGGGTGCCGGTTCGCGCCGCGCTGCGGATTCCACATCGAGGCGTGCGCCGAGGAGCCGCCTCTGGCCGAGGTCGAGACCGGGCATTTCTCGGCCTGCCGCCGCGCTGGCGAGTTCGCCGCCGGCACGCTGGCGCCCGCGCAGCCGCCGCCGCGCCCCGCCGGCGCCGCCGCCGCGGCCGCGTCGGGCGAGGCGCCGATCCTGAGCGTGCGGAACCTGAAGAAGTTCTTCCCGGTCGCGCGCGGCGTCGGCGTGTTCGCGCGCGTCACCGCCGAGGTGCGCGCGGTCAACGACATTTCCTTCAACATCGCCAAGGGCGAGACCCTTGGGCTGGTCGGCGAATCCGGCTGCGGCAAGACCACCGTGGGCCGGCTGATCCTGCGCCTGGAAACGCCGACCGCCGGCGCCATCGCCTACGAGGGAGCCGACATCGCCGACGCGGCGCCCAGCGGCATGCACGGCCTGCGGCGGAGCGTGCAGGCGATCTTCCAGGACCCCTACAGCTCGCTCAACCCGCGCATGACCGTGGGCCAGATCATCGGCGAGCCGCTGATGGTCTACCGCATGACGCCCAACGCCAAGGCGGCGAAGGAGCGTGTGGCCGAACTGCTGACGCAGGTCGGCCTGTTCGCCTACATGGCCGAGCGCTATCCGCACGAAATGTCGGGCGGCCAGCGCCAGCGCGTCGGCATCGCCCGCGCGCTGGCGATGGAGCCCCAGTTCATCGTTTGCGACGAGCCGGTGTCGGCGCTGGACGTCTCGATCCAGGGCCAGATCATCAACCTGCTGGAAGACCTGCAGCGCCGGCTGGGGCTCACCTACCTGTTCATCGCGCACGACCTGGCGGTGGTGCGGCACATCTCGGACCGCGTGGCGGTGATGTATCTCGGCCGGATCATGGAGCTGGCCGACCGCGACACGATCTACAACCAGCCGCTGCACCCCTATACCAAGGCGCTGCTCGACGCCGCGCCCGTGCCCGATCCGACGGTCGAGCGCGCCCGCGCCCCGCGCACGCTGAAGGGCGAAATTCCCTCGCCGCTGAACCCGCCGACGGGCTGCGTGTTCCACACCCGCTGCCCGCTGGCGACGGACGAATGCCGCCATGTCGTGCCCGAGTTGGTGCAAAAGCAGCTAGGCCATTCCGTGGCCTGCATAAAAGTCTGATGCGCGGGACCGGCGGGAGGGAATAGCGGAATGCGACGGCCCGTTACAGTGTTCATAGGACGGCAGGTTTGCCTTGACGGGGCCGCCGTCCCCGCGTTTTCTATGGCCAACGCGCCCGGGCGAAGTGGGCGCATGTTGCGCCGCGGCAAAGCGGCGCCCAATCGGGAGGAGACAAGGGATGCTTAAGGCTCGCATCGCGGCGGGGCTGATCGCCGCCGCCGCGCTGGCGCTCACCGGCGCCGGCAACGCCCAGACGCCGAAGCGCGGCGGAACGCTCGAGTTCGCCATCAGCGCCGAGACTCCGCATTACGACTGCCACGGCAGCGACACCTACGCGACGCTGCACTTCGCGGCGCCGTTCTATTCCACGCTGCTCGCCTTCGACCTGCCGAAATACCCGGCGGTGAAGGGCGATCTGGCCGAGTCCTGGACCGTCGCCAAGGACCAGCTCAGCTACACCTTCAAGCTGCACAAGAACGTGACGTTCCATGACGGCAAGCCGTTGACCTCAGCCGACGTGAAGGCGACCTACGATCGGCTGCGCAATCCGGCCCAGGGCGTCGTCAGCACCCGCAAGGCGACGTTCGGCGATGTCGCCACGATCGAGACGCCCGACCCGCACACCGTCGTCTTCAAGATGAAGGCGGTCAACCCGGCGATGATGGAGCATTTCGCCAGCCCGTGGAACTGCATCTACCAGGCCGAGAAGATCATAGCCGACCCGCAATACCCGAAAGCCAACATCCTGGGCACCGGGCCGTTCAAGTTCACCGAGCACGTCAAGGGCAGCCATGTCGCGGGCGTGCGCAACGACAAGTATTTCCGGCAGGGCCAGCCCTATCTCGACGGGTTCAAGGGCATCTTCTTCCTGCAAGCCGCGGCGATGATGAACTCGCTGCAAGGCGGGCAGGTGATGGGCGAGTTCCGCGGCATTACGCCGGCGGAGGCCGACCGCCTGCGCCAGGCCATGGGCGACAAGGTGCGGGTCGAGGAAGCGAGCTGGACCCTGCACCTGATGGTGACGTTCAACACCAAGCGCAAGCCGTTCGACGACGTGCGCGTGCGCCGCGCGCTGACCATGGCGATCGACCGTTGGGGCGGTAGCCAAGGCCTGGCCCGCACTTCGTTGCTGCGCCATGTCGGCGGCCTGATCCGGCCGGGCAGCCCCTACGCCATCGACCCGAAGGAGCTGGAAAAGTTCCCCGGATTCTCGCGCGACATCGCCAAGTCGCGCGCCGAGGCGAAGAAGCTGCTGGCCGAGGCGGGGGTGCCGAACCTGAGCTTCGTGCTGCACAACCGCACGATCGCCCAGCCTTATACGCCGGCCGGCATCTTCCTGGTCGACCAATGGCGCCAGATCGGGGTGACGGCCGAGAACAAGCAGCTCGAGACCTCGCCCTATCTCGCGGGCATGAACAACGGGCAATTCGACGTGGCGGTCGATTTCTCGAACCTGTTCATGGACGAGCCGACCCTGGGCCTGGCCAAGTACGTCTCGTCCGGCCGCGCTCCGGAGCAGCGCTCGGGCTACAACGACCCCGAGCTCGACAAGCTGTACGATTTGCAGGCGCGCGAGGGCGACATGAAGAAGCGCATCGCCATCATCCGCCAGTTCGAGAAGCGGGCGCTCGAGGCGGCATACCAGGTGCCGCTGCTGTGGTGGCACCGCGCCGTAGCCACCAACAAGCAGATGATGGGCTGGGAAATGTCGCCCAGCCACAACCTGGGCGCCAACCTGGAGCGGGTGTGGTTGAACAGGTGACGACATGCGAACGCAGCCGGGCCGCCCATAGGGACTGAAGAACCGAGGGGACGGTCCGGCCATGTTCGCCTATCTGGTCAATCGCGTTCTGCTGATGATCCCGACGCTGGCCGGCGTCGCGGTGCTGATCTTCTTCATGCTGCGGGTGGTGCCCGGGGACATCGTCGAGGTGAAGCTGCGCGGCGACGGCGGCAATCCGACGCAGGAAACCGTCGATTTGGAGCGCAAGCGGCTGGGACTGGACCAGCCGCTCTACGTCCAGTTCAAGGATTGGATGGTGGGCCTCGCCACGCTGGATCTCGGCAAATCGATGTGGACCGAGCGGCCGGCCACCGAGGAAATCTCGCTCAGGCTCGAGCTGTCGTTCCAGGTGGCGGTGATGGCGACCGTCATCGCCATCCTGATCGCCCTGCCGCTCGGCACGCTCTCGGCGCTGCTCAGGGATACCTGGATCGACTACGCGATCCGGATATTCACGATCGCCGGCCTCGCGGTGCCGTCGTTCTGGTTCGGCATGCTGATCATCGTGTCGCTGCTGTTTTTCTTCAACTGGCTGCCGCCGCTGACCTATACGCCGTTCTATGTCGATCCCTGGAACAACTTCATCCAGCTGATCTGGCCGGCGGCGTCGGTCGGCTATCGCTATTCGGCCGTGGTGGCGCGCATGATGCGCTCGTCGATCATCGAGGTGATGAACGAGGACTATATCCGCACCGCCCGCGCCAAGGGAGTGTTCGAGCGCATGGTGGTGATCCGCCACGCCATGCGCAACGCCTTCCTGCCGGCGCTGACGGTGATCGGGCTCGAGTTCGCCTTCCTGATCGGCGGCCTGGTGGTCACCGAGCAGGTCTTCAACCTGAACGGCATCGGCCGGCTGTTCGTGCAGGCCGTCAGCCGCAGCGACTTTACCCTGATCCAGGCCATGGTGATGCTGACCGCCGCGGTGTTCGTGGTAACCAACCTGATCGTCGACGTGCTGTACGCGGTCCTCGACCCGCGGATCAGGTATAGTTGAGGCGATATGACCGCCGAAGTCGCAACCTCGATACCGGTCCAGCGCATCAAGCGGCGCAACGCGGCCGTCGCGTTCTGCCTGGCGCAGCCGCTCGGCGCGGCCGGGATGCTGGCGATCGTCGTGATGATGACGGCGGCGTTGTTCGCCGAGCACGTGGCGCCCTACGATCCCGTGGCGATCGATTTCGCCGGCATTCTGGCGCCGCCGGGGATCGAGCACTGGTTCGGCACCGACGCCTTCGGGCGCGACATCCTGTCGCGCATCATCTACGGCGCGCGCACGGCGCTGGCGATCGGCTTCTTGTCGTCCTTCATCGGCTGCAGCGTGGGCGCGGTCGTGGGCGTGGCGTCGGCCTATTTCGGCGGCCGCACCGATATTTTGGTGCAGCGCGTGATGGACGTGCTGCTGTCGTTCCCGATCATCGTGCTGGCGCTGGTGGTGGTGGCGATGCTCGGCCGGTTCATGGTGCTCGGCGTCGACGTCAACCTGATCCTGGCGATCGCCATTCCCATGCTGCCGCGCGTGGCGCGCGTGGTGCGTTCCGCCGCGCTCAGCATCCGCGAGATGCCGTATATCGACGCGGTCAGGGTGCAGGGCTTCGGCCATGCCCGCATCATCTTCCGCCACATGGTGCCGAACGTGGTGGCGCCCTATCTCATCATGCTCACGGCGTCGGTCGGCCAGGCGATCCTGCTCGAAGCCTCGCTGTCGTTCCTGGGCCTGGGCGTGGCCGAGCCGACGCCGTCCTGGGGCCTGATGCTGTCGGGCAACGCGTCGGATTTCTACCGCGAGGCGCCGTGGATGATCCTGTTCCCCGGCCTCGCCATCTCGGTGGCGGTGTTCGCCTTCAACCTGTACGGCGACTCCTTGCGCGACTGGCTCGATCCGAAATTCAAGGTTTGACCGCCGGCGTTCCCCAGTTCGGCCGCAAGCTCCCCGGCCGCGATTACCCGCCCCGGCCCGGCGCCTATGCGATCGTTTTCGACGCCGAGGGCCTGATCCTGGTGGTGGAGGAGGGCGGCTTTTGGTGGCTGCCCGGCGGGGGCCTGGAGGCCGGCGAAACGCCGGGGCAGGGCCTGATCCGCGAGATGCTGGAGGAAACCGGCTACGCGGTCGAGCTCCTGGCCGAGCTCGGCCGGGCCAACGAATTCACCCAAGACCCGGTGAACAAGAAGTTCCACAACAAGCTCTGCGTGTTCTTCGGCGTCCGCCTCGTCGGCCAGTCCCAGGGCCCGCGGATCGCGGGCAACCGGCCGTTCTGGATCTCGCCCGAAGAAGCCATGGCGCGGCTTTACGACGAGACGCACCGATGGGCGGTGCGGGGGGAATTGGAAAAAAGGCGGCGGTGAACCCGGCCGCTTAGTACATGCTGATCAGCACGCTTTTCAGCGTCTTCATCTCCTCCAGGCACCGCCCGGTGCCGAGCGCGACGCAGCTGAGCGGATCGTCGGCGATCGAGACCGGCAGGCCGGTGGCGTGGCGCAACACCAGGTCGAGGTTGCCGAGCAGCGCCCCGCCGCCGGTTAAGACGATGCCCTTGTCGACGATGTCGGCGGCGAGCTCGGGCGCGGTGTGCTCGAGCGCAACCTTCACCGCCTCGATGATCTGGCCCACCGGCTCGGCCAGGCTTTCGGCGATCTGGCGCTCGCTCAGCGTCAATTCGCGCGGCACGCCGTTCATCAGGTCGCGGCCCTTGATCTCCATGGTCTGGCCCTCGCCTTCCTGCGGCGGGCAGGCCGAGCCGATCTCCTTCTTGATGCGCTCGGCCGAGGATTCGCCCACCAGCAGGTTATGGTTGCGGCGGATATAGGCGATGATCGCCTCGTCCATCTTGTCGCCTCCCACGCGCACGCTGCGCGAATAGACGATGCCGCCGAGCGACAGCACCGCCACCTCGGTGGTGCCGCCGCCGATGTCCACCACCATCGAGCCGGTCGGCTCGGTTACCGGCAGGCCGGCGCCGATGGCGGCCGCCATCGGCTCCTCGATCAGGAACACGCGCCGCGCGCCCGCGGCCTCGGCCGATTCCTGGATCGCGCGGCGCTCGACCGCGGTGGAACCGGAGGGCACGCAGATGATGACTTGCGGGCTGGCGAAGCTGCGCCGGTTGTGCACCTTGCGGATGAACTGCTTGATCATCTCTTCCGCGACCTCGAAATCGGCGATCACGCCGTCGCGCAACGGGCGGATGGCGGTTATGTTGCCCGGGGTCTTGCCCAGCATCATCTTGGCCTCGTCGCCCACCGCCAGCACCTGGCGCTTGCCGGATTTTGAGGTGTGGATGGCGACCACCGACGGCTCGTTCAGCACGATGCCGCGGCCCTTGACATAAACCAGCGTGTTGGCGGTGCCGAGGTCGATCGCCATGTCGGCGGACAGCATGCCCATCAGGCGCGAAAACATCCGTGTTCTTTCCCGTCCGGTTCGTTCTTGTTCGGCCCGTTCCCCAACCATTCGGGGCGGCCTTTCAGCGCCGAACGACCCTCCGCGGCTGGCCGCCGCAGGAGGGCCGTACGGGGTGGATTCCTAGCCCCCCTTCGGGGCCGTTTCAAGGCGCGGGATGGTGCCGGCCGGTCAGGCCGTCAGCGCCGCGGGGGCGGTTTTCTCCCGTTTCGTCAATAATTTATTGAGAGCGTGGATATACGCCCGGGCCGAGGCCACCAGCGTGTCGGTGTCCGAGCCCT
>JBQTIS010000412.1:0-2254 GCA_052387895.1 Rhodospirillales bacterium
AGAAGTCAGGCGCGCCGCTCCGGCTTGCGGCGCGCCGGCGCCCGGCGCGTGGCCCGGCGTCGTCGCCGTGGTCCCGGCGCGCGACGAGGCCGACGTGATCGAACGCAGCATCGGCTCGCTGTTGGCGCAGGACTATCCCGGGCGGTTCCACGTCGTGCTGGTGGACGACGGCAGCGGCGACGGCACCGCCGACGCGGCCCGTCGCCTGGCCGCCGCCCGCAAGGACGGCTCGCGGCTGACCGTGGTTCGGGGCTCGGCCCTGCCCCAGGGCTGGGCCGGCAAGATGTGGGCCGTGGCCGCGGGCATCAAGCAGGCCGACGCGGCGCATCCCGACGCGCCCTTTCTGTGGCTGACCGACGCCGATATCGAGCACGCGCCCGGCGTGCTGCGCGCGCTGGTCGCGCGGGCCGAGGCGGGAAAGCTCGACCTCGTATCGGTCATGGCGCTGCTCCACTGCAAGAGCGCGTGGGAGCGCCTGCTGATCCCCGCCTTCGTCTATTTCTTCCAGAAGCTCTATCCCTTCCCGCGCGTGAACGACCGCGCCGACGCGCTGGCGGGCGCCGCGGGCGGCTGCATGCTGGTGCGCCGCGCCGCGCTCGAGGCCGCCGGCGGCATCGAGGCGATCCGCTCCGCCGTGATCGACGATTGCGCGCTGGCGCGCTCGCTCAAGCGCGGCGGGCCGATCTGGCTGGGCTTGAGCCGCGAGGTACGCTCGATCCGGCCCTATCCGGGCTTGAGCGGCATCTGGAAGATGGTCGCGCGCTCGGCCTACGACCAGCTCGGCTATTCGCCGCTGATGCTCGCGGGCACGGTCGCGGGAATGTTGATCGTCTATCTCGCCCCGCCGCTGCTGGCGCTGGGCCAGCCCTGGCACGCCAGCGCGCTCGCCGCGAGCCTGGGCGCGGCCGCCTGGGTGCTGATGGCGTTCTCCTATCTGCCGACGCTCCAGCTCTATCGCCAGCCGCCCGTGCTGGGCCTGCTCCTGCCCGTCGCCGGCCTGCTCTACGACCTGATGACGCTCGACTCGGCCCTGGCCTATTACCGCGGCCGCGGCGGATGGTGGAAAGGCCGGGCGCAGGCGCCGCGCCCGACGCGCGACTAGTCTTCATGCCGCGCGCCTAACCCCTCGTCCGCCACGCGTCTCAAGGCTATAAGTCACCTTATGACCACACCGGATTCCGCCCTTTCAGCCGCCGCGCTCGAGCATGTGCGCGCGGTCACGCGGCGCTCCGGCACCTCGTTCTACGGCGCCATGCGCGTGCTGCCGCGGGAAAAGCGCGACGCCATGTTCGCGGTCTACGCCTATTGCCGCGAGATCGACGACGTGGCCGACGATCCCGCCCCGCCGGCCGAGAAGATCGCGCGCCTAGAGGACTGGCGCGCGGAAATCGACCGGCTGTTCCAGGGGAGCCCCACTTTTCCAACCACCAAGGCGCTGCTCGCGCCGGTCCGGCGGTTCGACTTGCAGAAGAAGGATTTCCTGGCGCTGATCGAGGGCATGGAGATCGACGCCTCGGAAACCATGCGGGGCCCGGACCTGAGGCGCCTGGAGCACTACTGCGCCTGCGTGGCGGGCGCGGTGGGGATGCTGTCGATCCGCGTCTTCGGCTGCGCCCACGGCCGCGCGCGCGACCTGGCGTGGTCGCTGGGCCAGGCGTTGCAGCTCACCAACATTCTGCGCGACCTGAAGGAAGACGCGGAGCGCGGGCGGCTGTATCTGCCCGCCGAGATGCTGGACCGCCACGCCATCGCGTCGCGCGATCCGGCCACGGTCCTGGCGCATCCCAACCTGCCCACGGTGTGCGACGAGCTGGCGGCTCTGGCCAGGCGCCGCTTCGCCGACGCGGTGGCGGCGCTGAAGGACTGCCCGCGCCGCCAGATGCGCCCGGCGGTCGTCATGATGTTCGTCTATCGCGCAATCCTGGAGCAGCTCATGCGCCGGGGCTGGCGCGCGTTGGACCGATCCGTGCGCGTGCCGAAGTGGCAGAAGCTCTGGTACGCCTTCCGCTATGGTGTGCTCTGACGCCATGACCGCGGTTCACATCGTCGGCGCCGGCCTGGCCGGGCTCGCCGCCGCGATCAAGCTGGCCGGGGCCGGGCGCAAGGTCGTGCTGTACGAGCAGGCCGACCACGCGGGCGGGCGTTGCCGGGCCGAAAGCGACGCGGGGCGGGACCCGCGCCTCGACAACCGCAACCACCAGTTTCGGAGCGCCAATAGGGCCGCGCGGGAGGTACTCGGGGCCGGCGGCGCGGC
>JBQTIS010000413.1:0-8145 GCA_052387895.1 Rhodospirillales bacterium
TATCGGCCATGAACTGCCTCCTTAACGCCCCGCCCATGCGCGCGCCGCGGCCGGGAACGGCTAAAACGCCTGGCCCCTCGCCTTGAAGCGGCCGGGCGCAGGTGCGAAAATAGCCAAAGCGAATCCCGCAAGCCAGCGGAGAGCGACCCAGCGGAGATCGGCCATGGCCCGGTTCAAGAGCTACCTGCCCCAGGGCGTCATTCCCGCGACGCTGCTGGCGTTCGACCAGGACCTGGCGATCGACGAGGCCGAGACGCGCCGCCATCTCGGCCACGTCGCCGCGGTCAGGGGCCTGTCGGCGATAACGGTCAACGGCCATTCCTCCGAGGTCCACGCCTGCTCGTTCGACGAGCAGCGGCGCGTGCTGGCGCTGACGGCCCGCGAGATCGGCGACCGCCTGCCGCTGGTCAACGGCGTTTACGCCGACGGCAGCATCGAGGCCGCGCGCATCGCCAGGATGGCCGAGCAGGAGGGCGCCTCGGCCCTGCTGGTGTTCCCGCCCAACTCCATGAGCATGGGCGGGCAGCTCAGGCCCGAGATGGCGCTGGCGCACTTCAAGCGCATCGCCGACGCCACCGACCTGCCGATCATCCTGTTCCAGTATCCCCAGGCCACGGGCCTGGGCTATCCGTTCGACACGCTGCTGAAGCTCGTGGACGAGGTCCGCTCGATCCGCGCGATCAAGGACTGGTGCGCCGATCCGATGCTGCACGAGCGGCACATCCGCACGCTGCAATCGCTCGCCCGGCCGGTCGGCGTGCTGACCACGCACAGCGCGTGGCTCATGTCCTCGCTGGCCATGGGCGCGAACGGCCTGTTGTCGGGCGCGGGCAGCGTGGTGGCCGATCTTCAGGTCGCGCTGTTCCAGGCCGTGCAGGCCAAGGATCTGCGCCGCGCCCAGGCGATCAACGACCGGCTCTATCCGCTGCAACAGGCGTTCTACGCCCCGCCGTTCCTCGACATGCACAACCGCATGAAGGAATGCCTGGTCATGCTGGGGCGCCAGAAGCGCGCCGTGGTGCGCCCGCCGCTGATGAAGCTGGGGCCGGCCGAGCTCAAGCGCCTGAAGGACGCCCTCGCCCAGGCGGCGATCGGCGAACAGGGCGCGTTGCCGCAAGCCGCCGAATAGCCCTTCCCCATCACCTCCGCCCCCATCGCCGCCGCCTAGGCCGCCGGGGCGGTTCCGGAAAAGCCAACCATGCTCGATCTCCTCAAAGGCGTCCGCGTCGTCAGCTTCAATCATTTCCTTTTGGGGCCCGTGGGCATCCAGGCGCTGGGCGATCTGGGCGCCGACGTGATCGCGGTCGAGCCGGTCGAAGGCGCCTGGCAGCGCCACTGGTATCCCGGCGGCAAGAGCGCGGACGGGCAAAGCGGCCTGTTCCTGTGCGGCAACCGCAACAAGCGCAGCGTGGCGCTGGATCTCAAATCCCCCCGGGCGCGCGACATCGCCCTCAGGCTGTGCCGCACCGCCGACGTGGTGACCGAGAATTTCCGGCCCGGCGTGATGGACCGCCTGGGCCTGGGCTACGAAAGGCTCAAGGCCGCGAACCCGTCGCTGGTCTACGCCGCGGCCTCGGGCTTCGGGCCGGACGGGCCCTATGTCGAGCGCCCGGGCCAGGACCTGATGATCCAGGCGATGTTCGGCCTGGCCAAGATCACCGGCTCGGCCGACACCGGCCCGCGCACCGTAGGCGTGTCGGCCGCCGACCACCACGGCGCCAGGGTGCTGGCGATGGCGATCGCCGCCGCCCTGGTGCGCCGCGGACGCACCGGCCAGGGCTGCCGCGTGGACGTCAACCTGATGCAGGCGTCGATGGACCTGCAGGCCGAGTCGATGACCACCTTCTACAACGGCGCGCCGAGCGAAACCGAGGTTCCGCCGCGCTATGTCGGGGGCTGGTACTACCCCGCGCCCTACGGCATCTATCCCACCAGGGACGGGCACATCGCCATCTCGCTGGGCGAGCACGACGTGCTGGCCAGGGCCCTGGGCGAGCCGCGCATCGCCGAATTCTCCAAACCCGACGCGTTCGGCAAGCGGCGCGACGAGCTGGCGGCGCTGGTGGCCGCATGCACCGCCAGGCGCAGCAACGCCGAGTGGGAGGCGATCATGACGCCGCTCAAGGTCTGGCACGCGCCGGTGCGCGGCTATCGCGAGGTGCTGGACGACCCGCAGGTCAGGCACAACAAGGCGATCGTGAAAACCAGGGGCGCCACCGGCGCGGAGCTGGTTTTCATCAATCACCCCGCGCAATACGACGGCCGGGCCGCCGAGGTGGGCTTGGCGCCGCAGAAGCTGGGCGCGCAGACCGCGGAGGTGCTGGCCGAGCTGGGCATCGGCGAGGCCGAGCAGGCGGCGCTGGAAAACCAAGGCGCGATCGGGCGCGCGAAGGCGTAGCCGCCGCGCCCGGTTATGGAAGACCGTCATCGCCGGGCTGGTCCCGGCGATCTACGTCGCCAGGCCGCAATAGCCTTCCCGAACCAAGGCTCGATCCTCTCGCCCACGACTTGCCGCCGCCTCGACGTGGATGACCGGGACAACCCCGGATCAAGTCCGGGGGCGGTCATGACGACGTGAGGGGACGGAACAAGCCCCGGATCAAGTCCGGGGGCGCGCATGACGGCTTGTGCCTTGGACAGGCCGCCGCGCCCGCGCGACCCATGCCGGCGCTGCAATTTTGTACTACGCGAAACGCGCGGCGAAACGCGCCCGGATTGGGTTGTCACCCCGCCGGATTGAAGCTACGCTTGCCTTCACGGGCGCGGCCGGCTGTCGCCGCCGCGCCGGCCGCCCAGCCGACGAAGAAGCGGGGCCGACGCAGAAGCGGGCCGCGGCGAACCGCCAACCCCTTTAGGGAGGGATCCCATGGTAATGCCTGTCCGCGCCACCCGGCGGAGCCTGATAGCCGCCGCCGCCGCGCTCGGCCTGGCGGCGGTTCTGCCCGCCGTCGCCCAAGCGCAGGTCGAGATCAAGGTCGGGTACATGAAGCACCCGATCCAGGACGCCTCGCTCGACATGATGGAAAACTGGGCCAAGAAGAACAACGTCAAGTTCACCCGCGTGCCGATGGCCTACAACGTGTTCATGGAAAAGGTCACCGCCACGCTGACCTCGGGCAACGACCAGTTCGACCTGATCTGGCACAACGACGACTGGGGCCAGCTGTGGGAGAAATTGCTGGACACGACCGACGACGTGAAGGGCATCGACGGCGTGGCCAAGTGGCCGCTCGAGGCCTTCTACAACGCGCAGAAGAAGCTGACGGTGGTGCCGATGGCGCACACCGTGGGCACGTTCTTCTACCGCGCCGACCTGGTGAAGCCGAACGAGGTGCCCAAGACCTTCGCCGAGCTGGTGTCGGTCAGCCAGAAATTGCAGAAGGAAGGCAAGGTCAAGTGGGGCTACGTCGGCGGCATGTCGATGAACAACACCTGGTTCTCGCTGTGGTGGTCGATGTGGTCGAACAACTGCGACATCTTCCATCCGCTGTTCACGCGCGACAACGCCAAGCTCGCGGCCGGCGGCTTCAAGCCCGCGATCACCGAGCCCTGCCACAAGGAAGTGGTCGAGTTCTGGTGGGACGCGATCAACACGCACAAGATCAGCCCGCCGGGCATGACCGCCTACGGCCGCAACGAGGCCAACGCCCTGTTCATGGCGGGCGACGCGGCGTTCACGCTGGTCGACTCGACGCACTGGGGCGAGTTCAACGACGCGGCTAAGTCGAAGATCGTCGGCAAGGTGGGCATGGCGCCGTTCCCGATGGGCCCGCGCGCCAAGCACCCGATCTCGTGGAACGAGGTGTGGGGCTGGGGCATCCCCAAGGGCTCGCCGCCGGCGAAGAAGGCGGTGACCAAGCAGATGCTGGCGGCGATGCTGGCCGAAGAGCCGGGCCAGGTGTCGCAGTGGACCAGGACCGGCGGGCCGCCGCCGACCATCAAGGTGTGGGACAAGATCGCGGCGCAGGACCCGGTGTTCAAGCAGCTGAAGAGCGCCGTGTTCGACCAGAAGCAGATCACCCACGCCGCCTATTACTTCGCGCAGTGGCCGGCCGTGCATAAGGCCTATTCCGACGTGGTCATCAAGGCGCTCTCCGGCAAGCGCGAGGACATCGCCAAGACGCTCCAGGAAGGCGCGCCGTTGCTGACCAAGGCGGCGTCGAACTGAGCGCTTAACTTCGTGACGATGCCCCCTCACCCTTCCCTCTCCCCCGCCTTGCGGGGGAGAGGGTTGCGGAGGGTCGGCGCGGCGTCGGCCGCGCCATACCCGAAGCTGGGTGAGGGGGGAGCGTTCCGGGGATTTGCGACAGCGATCTTTTCAAGCAACCCAATAGCGTGACGATCTCCGCCGCCGAGCTCGACCGCCCGCGCAAGCGCAGCCCGTTCGGCGAGCGGCAGCGCTTCATGCTGCTGCTGATCCTGCCGGCCGCGTTCGGGCTGGCTTTCTTCCAGATCCTGCCGATCCTGACCGGCGCCAACGCCAGCTTCCGCGACTGGTCGCTGCACGACCCGCAGATGACCTGGGTCGGCCTGAAGCACTACATCTACGTGCTCACCGACGGCGGGTTCCTCAAGGTCGTCCTGCCCAACACGATTTCGTTCATGGTCATCAGCGTGGCGTGCTCGCTGGCGCTGGGCCTCGGGCTCGCCTTGGTCCTGAACCGGAAATTCGCCGGCCGCGCCGCGCTGCAGACCATCCTTTTGCTGCCGCTGATGGTGGCGCCGGTGGTGGCGGCGATCATGATCCGCTGGATCTTCAACGACCAGTTCGGCGTGGTGAACGCGGCGCTCGAGGCCGTGGGCCTGCCGGGCCAGCCCTGGCTGGCGCAACGCTGGGGCGCGTTCGCCGTCATCCTGATGGCGGACATCTGGCTGTGGACGCCGTGGTTCGCGCTGCTGCTGCTGGCGGGCCTGCAAAGCCTGCCGCGCGAGCCGTTCGAGGCGGCGGCGATCGACGGCGCCTCGGCCTGGCGCGTGTTCCGCTACCTCACCCTGCCGATGCTCCGGCCCGTGATGGTGGTGTGCATCGCGATCCGCGCGATCGACGCGTTCCGCACCTTCGACATCGTGTGGACCATCTCGGCCGGCGGGCCGGCGCGCTCGACCGAGCTGTTCAGCATCTACGCCTACATGGAGGCGTTCCAGGCCATGAACTTCGCGCGCGGCGCGGCCGCGGCGATGATCGGCGCGGCGATCATCGTGGTGCTGGCGATGGTCATCTTCCGCATGCTGAACCGCTGGGTCGAGGTGTCGAAATGACCGCCGCGGCGATCGCCCTTTCGCCGCCGCCGCGCAAGGGCCTGTTCGCCCAGCTGGCGCCGGGCGGCGCCCGGGCGCTGTTCGCGCTGGCCGCGATCGCCATCGCCTTGCTGTTCGCCTTTCCCGTGCTGTGGCTGCTGCTGACCTCGCTTAGGCCCGCCTCGGGCGTGTATTTCGTGCATCGCGGCACGGATTTTACGCTCCACAACTACCTCGAGGCGCTGGCGCAGCCCAACATGGTGAAGGCGTTCTTCAACAGCTTCGCCATCGCCACGCTGGCCACCGTTCTGTCGCTCGGCGTCACGGTCACCAGCGGCTACATGCTGTCGCGCTTCAGGGGGCCGCTGCCGAACGCCTGGTTCTCGATCATCTACGTGCTGCGCTGCGTGCCGTACATCTCGTGGGTGCTGCCGCTGTTCTTCGTCACCCGCCAGATCGGCATCTTCGACAGCTATTGGGGGCTGCTGCTGCCGCACGTGGCCGTGCACATCTGCTTCTTCTCGTGGATCATGAAGGGGTTCTTCGACGGCATCGACCCGTCGATGGAGCAGGCGGCGCTGATCGACGGCTGCACGCGCTGGGGCGCGTTCTTCCGCGTGGCGCTGCCCTCGGCCGTGCCGGGCCTGACCGCGCTGGCGATCCTGTGCTGGCTCTACACCTGGAACGAGTTCCTGTTCGCGCTGATGCTGACCTCGCACAAGACGCCGATCCTCACCGTCGTCATGGCGCAGTTCGTGCACGAGCTGGGCATGGAATGGCACCTGATGAGCGCGACGGCGATCATGGCGCTGGTGCCGGCGCTGATCGTCACCGTGTTCGGGCAGAAATACGTGATCCGGGGCTTGCGAATCTAGATCATGGCGGAAGTCGTCCTCAAAGGCGTCGGCAAGTCCTACGGCCCCGTGGTGGCCGTGCGCGACTTCGATTTGACCATCGCCGACCAGGAGTTCGTGGTGCTGGTGGGCCCGTCGGGCTGCGGCAAATCCACCACGCTGCGCATGGTGGCGGGGCTGGAGGAGATCACCGCGGGCGTCGTCGCCATCGGCGGGCGCGTGGTCAACGACCTGCCGCCCAAGGGCCGCGACATCGCCATGGTGTTCCAGAACTACGCGCTGTACCAGCACATGAGCGTGCGCGACAATCTGGCCTTCGGCCTGCGCAACCGCCGCGTGCCGGAGTCCGAGATCGACGCGCAGATCTCCTATGCCGTCAGGATGCTGGGCATCGAGGCGCTGCTCGACCGCCGCCCGCGCCAGCTCTCGGGCGGCCAGCAGCAGCGCGTGGCGCTGGGCCGCTGCCTGGTCCGCAACCCCAAGGTGTTCCTGTTCGACGAGCCGCTGTCGAACCTCGACGCGCAGCTGCGCAGCCAGATGCGCCTGGAGCTGAAGGAGCTTCGCAAGCGCGTGCCCACCACCTCGATCTACGTCACGCACGACCAGGTCGAGGCGATGACGCTGGGCGACCGCATCGTGGTGATGAAGGACGGGCTGGTGCAGCAGGTCGGCACGCCGCTCGACCTCTACCGCCGCCCGGCCAACCGGTTCGTGGCCGGGTTCATCGGCTCGCCGGCGATGAACTTCCTGGACGTACGCGTGGCCGCCGACGAGGCCGGCGTTGCGGTCGCCGCCCCGGGCCTGTCGCTGCGCCTGACCGGCAAGCCGGCCGCGGGCCTGCGCCCGCGTTCGGGCCAGGGGGTGGTCATGGGCGTGCGGCCGCAGCATGTGGTGATGAACGGCGCGGGCGGCGGCAACCTGCTGCGCTTCCAGGCCGCGCTGTCGACCTCGGAACAGCTCGGCGACCAGCAGCTTTTGGACGCGCGGCTGGGCGGCACGCTGCTGCGGATTTCGGGCATCGACGCGGCGCTCAACCTGGCCGAGGGCACGGTGCTGAACCTGGCCGTGGCGCCGGAGAACCTGCACTTCTTCGACGCCGCCAGCGGCGCCGCGCTGGTCTGATCCGGCTTGCCGCGCCGCCGCGACCCAACCCCTCTTCAGCAACGGAGCCGCTGTCATGGCTGAATTCCACGTCAAGATCGGCGACCGCGTGAGCTTCTCCAAGACCGTGGGCGAATCCGACGTGTACCTGTTCGCCGGCGTCACCGGCGACCTGTCGGGCAACCACGTGAACGAGGAGTACATGCGCAAGTCGAAATTCGGCCGCCGCATCGCCCACGGCGCGCTGATGGTGGGCTTCATGTCCACCACCTCGACCATGATCATCGACAAGTGCGTCGCCCAGGGCATCGACGAGACGCCCGTGTCGCTGGGCTACGACCGCATCCGGTTCCTGGGCCCCGTGTTCATCGGCGACACCGTCACCGTGACCTACGCCGTGGCCGAGATCGACACGGTGAAGCGCCAGTCCAAGTCCGCGATCGAGATCAAGAACCAGAACGGCGAGCTGGTGTGCGTCGGCACCCACATCATGCGCTGGGTCAAGAACCCCGCCGCCGCCAAGGCCGCGGAGTAGCGCGTCCGTGGCTGTCCGCCGCTGGCTGTCCGCCGCGCCGGGCCATCTCAGGGCATCGCCCTTGCCGGGCTTTGGCCCCGGTTCGGAACGCTACACTTATATGTGTCGTTTGCTTGACTTTGCCACACATATAAGTGTATAAATCCGGGCCGGGAACGGACCGCACGCGCACCCGATGAACAGCAAGGAGGCCGTGCGGTTCCTGAAAAAGCTCGGGGCCACCTTCGAGCCGGGAAAAGGCAGCCATCTGTGGGTGCACCTGAACGGGCGTTGGTCGCAGCTTCCCATGCACGGCAAGCAGGAGATCGCCAAGGGCCTGTGGCACAGGATCAGGAAGGATCTGGGGCTGAAATAGGCCGCGGCCCGCGGCGCGGGACCCGGAACCGGAGAACCCGATGACGAGCTTCGCCTATCCCG
>JBQTIS010000414.1:0-3650 GCA_052387895.1 Rhodospirillales bacterium
CAGGAACGCCCCCGCGATCGTGCCGAAGCCCACGGCCACGCCGAAGCCGATCTTCGCCCCGGTGAAGGTCATCAGGTATTGCAGCATGTCGCCGGTGGGCGCCACGTAGGTGAACGAGGCCAGCGGCGTGGGGTCGAAATCGTCCTTGCCCAGCACGCACGTGATCAGCCAACCCGCCGGGACCAGCAGGCCGATGACGGCGCCCGCGGCGATGTCGCGGCGTGAGGCGCGGAAATCGGCGTCCTTGAAGCACCAGGCCAGGAACGCCCCGGCCGCGAGCGCGGCCAGGGCCATACGCAGCGGCGCCTGCGCCAGACCCGTGGCCGATTCGAGCAGATTCGGCAGGCCTTGTCGCGCTACGGCCAACTTGGAAAGATTCAGGTTGGATGCTTCCTCCAGCCGCACCCGCGCCAGGGCCAAAAGCCCGCGCGACGTGGCGTAGGCCGTGATCCCCAGCACCAGGAACACCACCAGCGATTTCAGGTTGCCGCCGCCGAGCCGCACCAGCGTCTTGCTGCCGCAGCCGCCCGCCAGCGTCATGCCGAAGCCGAACAACAGGCCGCCGAGGATCGCCCCGGCCCAACCCAGGTTGGGCGTCAGGTAGATCGACTGGTTCAGGTCCACCACGCCCGCCAGGTGCAGGCCCTGGCTGCCGAGCATCGCCACGGCGATGGCCAGGACCCAGGCGCGCAGGCGGTTGTAGCCGCCCATCAGCACGGCGTCGGAGATGGCGCCCATGGTGCAGAAATTCGCGCGCTGCGCGACCGCGCCGAAGGCCATGCCGGCGGCGAACCCGGCGAGCGCGACGGCGAGGTGGACCGGCAGATCGCCTATGTTCGGCATGCTCCCCTTCGTCTTTTCCCAGTTGCGTCGGGTACAGACACATCTATATAACACTCCGATCAAATGAAATAGCCGCTGGGGCGCACTGGAATTAACACTATGGACACGGGAAATATGGGAAGCGTCGAGCGCCAGCTCGGGCCGATCCAGGCCGCCGACAAGTCTCTTGACGCCAAGGGGTTGAGCTGTCCGCTGCCGGTCCTGCGCGCGCGCAAGGCGATTCGCGACGTGCCGCCGGGCGGGACCTTGCGGGTCGAGGCGACCGACCCCGGCGCGCCCAAGGACTTCGAGGCGTTTTGCAGGGCCGGCGGGCACCAGCTCGCGAGCCAGAACGCCGCCAACGGAGTGTTCGTGTTTCTAATCAGGAAAGCAGGATAACCTGCTACGCAGACGTCTATTTTCGGCTTCCTTCACGTTCTGCTTTAGCCCTGGTTTCGCGGCCTCGCTGGGCGCCGCCCGCTTACCCGCCCTTCGCTGGGGCGGCGGCTAAGCCTTGGGCTTGGTCACGCGGTGGCGCACCGGCGGCAGGGACCGGAGGTAGGCGATGATCGCCCGCCGGTCGGCGTCGGTCAGCTTGCCGGTCGAGTTGGCGACCACCTCGGTCATTTCGCTGCCCACGAAATCGCCATCCGGCGTCATGCCGCTTTTCAGCAGTTCGGCCATGTCGTCCGCGCTCCATTTGCCCAGGCCGGTCTCGGGATCGGGCGTCAGGTTGGGCGCGGCACCCTCGGGCGCGGCGCCGCCGGCGAACGCCATGCCGGCCTGGATTCCACCGAACAGGTTCCGCGTGGAGTGGCACTCCTGGCAATGGCCGAGGGCGGTCGCGAGATACGCGCCGCGGTTGATCTCGGCCGATTTGCCCGGGTCGGGCTTGAACGCGCCCGGCGTGAAGAACAGCCATTTCCAGCCCAGCATCAGCGGGCGGATGTTGAACGGAAATCCGACGTCGTGCGGCTTGTTGGGCCGCGCCACCGCCGGCACCGAGCGCAGATAGGCCCACAAATCCTTGGCGTCGGCCGCGCTCATTCCGGTAAACGCGGTGTAGGGGAAGGCCGGGAACAGATGCGCCCCGTCGGCGCGCACGCCCTCGCCGAGCGCGCGCAGGAACTCAGCCTCGGACCACCGGCCGATGCCGTGCGCCGGATCGGGCGTGATGTTGGGCCCGTAGAACGTGCCGAACGGGGTTTTGATGGCGCGTCCGCCCGCTAGCGGCGGACCTTTGTTCTTCGCGTCGGTATGGCAGCCCAAGCATCCGGCGGCATTGAAAATATACGCGCCGCGCTCGACCGCACCGGGGTCGGGCGCCTGCGCCAGCGCCGGCCCGAAGGCGACCGACGCGGCAGCCGCGATCAGCGCGGCCGGGTTCAGGCGCATAACTGGGGTCATCGCGGACATTCTTTTAGCCGCCCGGCCCAGGAAACGAAACGGGGGCCCGAAGGCCCCCGTTCCATCGGATACCAGCCCGGTTATTTCAGCCGGTACTTGTTGTGGCAGGCGCCGCAGGTCTTGCCCAGTTCGCCGAAATCGGCGGCGAATGCCGCCGCGTCGCCCTTCTTGGCCGAGGCTTCGAGTTTCATCGCCGCCGACACCGTTGCGTCGGCGTGCTTCCTGAAATCGGCCATGTCCTTCCAGATGTCGGGCGCAGCCTTGGTCTCGCCCTTGTCCGAGCCCGATGGGAAGTGGCCCGGAAACGCCTTCAAGGCGGCCGCGACCTTCGCCGCCTCGGGCGCGACCGCGCCGGGCGCCGACTTGGCGTCCACCACCGCCTTGAGCGCCTTCATCGACTCGCCGTTGCCCTTCATCACGGCCTGGCGTTGCTTGATCGCGTCGCCTTGGGCCAGGGTCACGCCCGCGCCGGCCACGCCGATAAACGCCACCGCGCCGGCCGCCAGGGCGGCCCGCTTGATCCAGATGTTCATGGTTCTCTCTCACCCTCCGCAATAACGAGGCGGCGCTTGGCCGGCCGCCCCTCTTTCGTCCACGACCTTGTCCGGCCCCGGGGGCGCCGACAAGTCACTCCGGCGTGATAGACGCTCGACGGCGGCGGATTATTCCCGGCGCTGCGGCTTGGCCGGTTGCAAGGCGTTCGCAACCCTAGCGCCCGCGCGGCTTGAAGCCGCGCGCCCGTTGGGCTACCCGTTGGGCTACAGGCGGGACATGTCCAAAGCCTTCGCGTCCACCGGCGACCTAGCCGAGAAGAAGACCATCTTCGCCAGGCTCGGCGAGGGGGTCTATTGCCTGACCGCCGAGGGCGATCCGAATTCCGGCGTGATCGTCGGCGACGACGGGGTGATGGTGATCGACGCGCGCGCCACCCCCGTCATGGCGCGCCAGCTCGTCGAGCTGATCCGCACGGTCACCGACAAGCCGGTCAAGTACGTGGTGCTGACGCACTACCACGCCGTGCGCGTGCTGGGCGCCTCGGGTTACGGCGCCGAGCACATCTTAGCCTCGGAGGCGACGCGCGAGCTGATCGCCGAGCGCGGCAAGCAGGACATGGCATCCGAGATCGGCCGGTTCCCCCGCCTGTTCGACGCGGTCGACACCATTCCCGGCCTCACCTGGCCCACGATCACCTTCAAGCGGCGCATGACGGTTTGGATGGGCAAACGCGAGGTGCGGATCATGCACCTGGGCCGCGGCCACACCGGAGGCGACACCGTGGTCTGGCTTCCGCGCGAGAAGATTCTGTTCTCGGGCGACCTGGTGGAGGAGGGGGCGACCCCCTATTGCGGCGACGCGTACCTGGAGGAATGGCCGCGCACGCTGGAGAAACTGAAGGAACTCAAGCCGCGCAAGCTGGTGCC
>JBQTIS010000415.1:0-3654 GCA_052387895.1 Rhodospirillales bacterium
GCTACGACGCGCTGGTGGGCGTGGCGGGCTGCGACAAGACGCTGCCGGCCCTGATGATGGTGATGGTGCGGCTCAACGTGCCCTCGGTGTTCCTCTACGGCGGGTCGATCCTGCCCGGCCGCTACAAGGGCAAGGACATGACCATCGTCGAGGTGTTCGAGGGCGTGGGCGAGCACTCCGCCGGCAAGATCGGCGACAAGGAGCTGCACGAGATCGAAAGCGTGTCGCTGCCCTCGGGCGGCTCGTGCGGCGGGCAATACACCGCCAACACCATGGCCTGCGTTTCCGAGGCGATCGGCCTGGCGCTGCCCGGCTCCTCGGGCCCGCCCGCGTCCTACGACGCGCGCGACGCGTTCGCCGAGCAGTCGGGCGAGGCCGTCATGGCGCTGATCCGCCGCGGCCTGCGCCCGCGCGACATCGTGACGCGAAAGGCGCTGGAGAACGCGGCGGCCGTGGTGGCCGCCACCGGCGGATCCACCAACGCCGCGCTGCACCTGCCCGCGATCGCCAACGAGGCGGGCATCAAGTTCGACCTGTTCGACGTGGCCGAAATCTTCCGCCGCACGCCCTATATCGCCAGCCTCAAGCCCGCCGGCAAATACGTCGCCAAGGACCTGTTCGACGTGGGCGGCGTGGGCGTGGTGATCAAGGCGCTGCTGGACGCGGGCTTCATCCACGGCGGCTGCATCACCGTCAGCGGCAAGACCATCGCCGAGAACGTCGCGCACCTCGGCGTGCCGCCCGGCCAGGACGTGGTGTTCCCGGTCAAGAAGGCGATCAGCAGGACCGGCGGCGTGGTGGGGCTCAAGGGCTCGCTCGCCCCCGACGGCGCGATCGTCAAGATCGCCGGCATGAAGCGCCTGCAATTCAAGGGCCCGGCGCGGGTGTTCGACTGCGAGGAGGACTGCCTGACCGCCGTGCTGACGCATAAGTTCAAGGAAGGCGAAGTGCTGGTCATCCGCTACGAGGGTCCGAAAGGCGGCCCGGGCATGCGCGAGATGCTCAGCACCACCTCGGCGCTCTATGGCCAGGGCATGGGCGAGAAGGTGGCGCTGGTGACGGACGGACGCTTCTCCGGCGGCACGCGCGGCTTCTGCATCGGCCATGTCGGGCCCGAGGCGGCCGCGGGCGGGCCGATCGCGCTGGTCAGGGACGGCGACACCATCCGCATCGACGCCGAGAAGGGCGCGATCGATCTCGACCTTCCCAAGGCGGAGATCGAGAAGCGCCGCAAGGCCTGGAAGCCGCGCGCGCACGATTTCCAGTCCGGGGGCTTGTGGAAATACGCGCAGACCGTCGGATCGGCGCGCCTGGGCGCGGTGACGCATCCCGGCGCCAGGGCCGAGACGCACGTGTTCGGAGACATTTAATTGGGGAACGGAGAATTCGATGAACGGGGCGTTCGACTGGACGAAATTCCTGACGTCGCACGAAGGCCGGATTGGGCGCTACGATTACTGGGTCCGGTTCGTGCTGCCGTATTTCGTGATCATTGTCGTGCTGTCGATCGTGGACGGAGTGTCGGGGATGCACGGCGTGATCGGCGGGATCGGCGTGCTCAGCGGCATTTTCTGGCTGCTGATGATCTATCCATCGATCTGCGTCGGCATCAAGCGCTGCCACGACCGCAACAAGAGCGGCTGGTGGCTGCTGCTGGCGCTGGTGCCGATCATCGGCGCGATCTGGGTGCTGGTTGAGCTGGGCTGCCTGCGGGGCGACGCCGGCGCCAATCGATTCGGGCCCGATCCGCTGGGGGCATGAAACGGGGAGGAGAGCCCTGGTCGCGCGGCGATTGATTGCGTTCCTCGGGGCCGCCGCGCTGGCGGGCATGGCGCACGCGGCGCTGGCGCAGACCCAGCCGGCCAAGCCGGCCAAGCCGGCGCCGGCTGCCGCTCCGGCCAAGCCCGGCGCCTATCCCACGCCCGTGATCGACGCCTTCGTCGGCGGCTGCGGGCGCGAAAGCGGCGGGCGCACCGAGTTCTGCCGCTGCCTGATCGACGGGTTGCAGAAGAAGCTCAGCTTCGCCGAGTTCAAGCGCTGGGAGACGGCCGGGGCGCTGGGCATGCAGGTGCCGCTGTCGATCAACGAAAAGGTGCTGGACGTGGCCACGCAGTGCCGCTGGCCGGACTAGGCGGGCGCTGTCGTCCGCGCCGCCGCCAGGCGCTGCTCGCGCACCGAGACATAGGCGCCGCTCGCCACCAGCACCGCTGTGCCGAACCAAGTCCAGCGGTCGGGAAAGTCGCCGAAGCCCAGATAGCCCACGACCGTGGACATCACGATCTGCCAATAGCCGAACGGCGCCAAGAGCGAGGCCTGCGCGCGCTCATGCGCGCGGATGATCATGTAGTGCCCGATGGCGGCCATCGGCCCGATCGCCGCCATCGCCAGGAATTCCATCCAGCCCGGCCAGCGCCATACGAAGGGCAGCGCCGCGCTCGCCGCAAGCGTGCCGGCGATGGCGGTGTAGGTCAGCGTCACCATCGGCGGCGCGCGGCCGGCGAGCCGCCGGGTCGACAGCAGGTAGCCCGCATAGCAGACGCCCGCGCCCAGCGGGAACAGCGCGTGCCAGCCCGCCGCGCCCGCGCCCGGGCGGATCACGATCAGCGCGCCTACGAACCCGACCGCGACTGCGCTATAGCGCCGGACGCCCACGCGCTCGCCGAGAACGAACGGCGCCAGGGCGGTCACGATCAGCGGCGCCACGAACAGCACCGCCACGCTGTCGGCGATCGGCAGAAAGCGCAGGTCGGCGAAAAAGAACAGCGTCGAGAACACCAGGAACACGCCGTGCACGGCCTGGCGGCCGACCAGCCTGGGCGACAGCGCGGCCGCGCCATGGGCGGCGAGCGCGAACGGCGCCACGGCCGCGAGGTGAAAGAAATACCGCGCCCAGACCAGCTGGATCACCGGCACTCCCGCGGCGATCAGGTGTTTGCCGATGCCGTCGCTGACCGGAAAGATCGACAGCGCCGCGACGACCATCGCGATGGCGGGAAGCGGCGAGGCGGCGATGGGGGTCGAATAGGGGGTAATCGGATCGGCTCTCTCGGGCGGGACGGTTTCTTTGGGTCGACGTTACCCGAAAGCAACGATCGTTTGCAGACGCCCGACGCGCGGGGGTGCCATGCTTCGGCGGGATTCCGACCGGAAGGCCGCAATCGACGGATTGCTATGGCCGCACTTGTTGCGGCCTTCCACGTCGTCAGGCCGCTGAAATCCTACGGAGTTAATCCGCCAGCGATCCGGCTCTCGACGGACGACGTGAATGGTCGGGACTCGCTCCCCCTTGAATTCAAGAATGGGGCGCGGACCGGCCATGACGGGTTTCGTAATCGTGCTAAGGCGCGCTTCCTAAACCGGACAACCGCGGGACAAGCCCGGGCATGACATGTCGAAAGCAAGCGGGCGGCGGCTTTCCCGCTAATTTCCCCGTCGGTTGGCCTGCACCAGCCGGTACATGCCTTCGACGTTGAGCGCCAGCCAGTCCTTGTACGAGGCCCAGCCCTCGTATTTCTTCATCTGGATCGCCTGCTTCATCTCGTCCACGGTCTTGCCTGCCCGCGCCATCGCCGTCACCTCGGTGCGGAGTTCTTCCATATAGGCGCGAAACAGCTTCACATGCTCGGGCTTGCCCAAGGGTCCGTGGCCCGGCGC
>JBQTIS010000416.1:0-10608 GCA_052387895.1 Rhodospirillales bacterium
TCCCGGGCGTCTACTCGACGCAGGTCGGGTACGCAGCCGGCATGACGCCGAATCCCACGTACAAGGAGGTCTGCACGGGACGCACGGGTCACAACGAGGTCGTGCGGGTCGTGTGGGATCCCTCGAAGACGTCGTTCGAAGCGCTCTTGAAGACGTTCTGGGAGAACCACGATCCGACGCAGGGCATGCGCCAGGGCAACGACGCGGGCACGCAGTACCGCTCCGGCATCTACGGGTTCAGCGCCGACCAGCGCCGGGCGGCCGAAGCCTCGCGCGCGCGCTACCAGGGCGCGTTGGCGCGCGGCGGGGTGCGCGCCAACATCACCACCGAAATCCTGACCGCTCCCGACTTCTTCTATGCCGAGGACTACCACCAGCAATACCTGCACAAGAACCCGGGCGGCTATTGCGGCCTGGGCGGCACGGGCGTGGCCTGCCCCGCGCCCCCGCCCAAGAACCTGGTCAGGGACTCGATCTGAGGCGGAACCGGCCGCCCAAACGGCGGGAATTCTGGCGCAGGGCTTGCATTCACATTGATCCGCATCGGCGCTAGGCTCGATGCGGGGGCGCGATGGCCGAGCGGAAATGTTTCGACGAGATGGGCGGCAAGTCGCCGCGGGCACCCTATCGGCGGATCGCGGAATGGCTGGCGCGCGTGCCCAAGGCCACGCTCAAGGCCAAGCGGCGCGAGGCCGAGGCGCTGTACCGCCGGCACGGCATCACCTTCGGCGCCTATGGCGCGGTGGACGGCCACGAGACCACCATCCCCTTCGACCTGATTCCGCGCGTGCTGACGCTGAAGGAATGGCAATTCCTCGAGCGCGGCTTGATCCAACGCGTGCGCGCGCTCAACGCCTTCCTCCACGACGCCTACCACAACCGCGACATCTGCCGGGCCGGCAAGGTGCCGGAGCGGCAGGTGCTGCTGAACGAGCAGTTCGTGGGCCTGGCCCAGGGCCTCGACTTGCCGGGCCGGGTGCACGCGCATATCGCCGGCATCGACATGGTGCGCGTGGGCGAGGAGGAGTTCTACGTGCTGGAGGACAACGTGCGCACGCCCTCGGGCGTCTCCTACATGCTGGAGAACCGCGAGGTGATGATGCGCCTGTTCCCCGACCTGTTCCAGCGCCACGCGGTGCAGCCGGTCGGACGCTACACCGAGGAACTGTTGAACACGTTGCGCAGCGTGTCGTTCAACGACACGCGCGAGCCCAGCGTGGTGCTGCTGACGCCCGGGCAATACAACAGCGCCTATTTCGAGCACGCCTTCCTGGCCGACGAGATGGGCGTCGAGCTGGTCGAGGGCAACGATCTGTTTGTGGACGAGAACCGCGTCTACATGCGCGCGCCGCGCGGGCCGCAGCGCGTGGACGTGATCTACCGGCGGATCGACGACGCGTACCTCGATCCGCTGTCGTTCGATCCCGGCTCGTACCTGGGCGTGCCGGGCCTCGTGGGCGCGCTGCGCTCGGGCCAGGTCAACATCGTCAACGCGCTGGGCAACGGCGTGGCCGACGACAAGTCCACCTATCTCTACGTGCCCGAGATGATCCGCTTCTACCTGGGCGAGGAGCCGATCCTGAAGAACGTGCCGACCTGGCGCTGCGACCGGGATGACGACCTCAAATACGTGCTCGAGCACCTGGCCGAGCTGGTGGTGAAGGAGACGCACGGCTCGGGCGGCAAGGGCATGCTGGTGGGGCCCACCTCCACCAAGGCCGAGATCCAGGAGTTCCGCGCGCTGGTGAAGGCGTCGCCCCAGCACTACATCGCGCAGCCCACGCTGGCGCTCAGCACCTGCCCCACGCTGGTCGAAAGCGGCGTGGCGCCGCGCCACGTCGACCTCAGGCCCTTCGTGCTGAGCGGCCGCGAAACCGTGGTCATGCCCGGGGGCTTGTGCCGCGTCGCGCTAAGGGAAGGCTCGCTGATAGTCAACTCGAGCCAGGGCGGCGGCACCAAGGATACCTGGGTGTTGAGCCAGTAGCCGATGCTCAGCAGCACCGCCCGCAATCTCTACTGGTTGGGCCGCTACATCCAGCGCGCCGAGAACACCGCGAGCATGCTCGAAGCCACCAACCGCATGGCCCTGCTGTCGGGTTCGGACCGCGAGTGGCGCTCGGTGCCCTCGATCTACGGTTTGGAGGAGGGGTTCGCCCGGCGCCACGCCAAGCCCGGGATGGACGACCTGCTGCATTTCATGCTGCTCGACGCCGGCAACCCGTCCAGCGCGCTCAACTGCATGCGCGCCGCGCGCGACAACGCCCGGGCCGAGCGCAACAACCTGACCACCGACGTGTGGGAAGGCCTCAACGCCACGTGGCTGGAGCTTCGCGGCATGGGTTCGGGCGCGGGCGACGGCTTCGACTACCGCGCGCTGATGGACTGGATCAAGAAGCAGGCGGTGATGGTCACGGGCGCCGGCTATTCCACGCTGCTGCGCGACGATGCCTTCAACTTCGTGATGCTGGGCACCTATATCGAGCGCGCCGACAACACCGCGCGCATCCTCGACGTCAAGTACCACATCCTGCTGCCGTCGGGCGAGCGCGTCGGCGGCAGCCTCGACTACTACCAATGGGCCGAGGTCTTAAGCTGCATCGGCGCCTACCGCACCTACCGGCGGGTCTACAGCAGCAAGATCGAGCCCTGGCGCGTCGCCGAGCTGATGATCCTGCGCCACGACCTGCCGCGTTCGTTGCGCTTCTGCCTGATGCAGATCGACGAGAACCTGAACCAGCTGGCCGAGCTGTACGGCGCGCGCGGCGAAGCCAACCGGCTGGCCGGCAAGCTGCATTCGCGGCTGCGCTATGGCCGCATCGATTCGATCTTCCAGGACGGGCTGCACGAGTTCCTGACCGACTTCATCCAGCGCAACGCGCGGCTGTCCGACGAGATCGCGCAGCAATTCCTGATGGATTGAACGGGGCCATGCGCATCGAGGTCACCCATCGCACGCATTTCCGCTTCGCCGGTCCCTCCAGCCTGTCGATGCACCAGTGCCGGCTTACCCCCATGCCGGGCGCCGGCCAACGCATAGTCAACTGGGACATTCGCGTGCCCGGCCGCCCGCGCGACTGGATCGACGGCTACGGCAACACGGTGCGCGCCTTCGCCGTCGCCGGCGCGCACGAGGAGGTCGAGATCGTCGCCCATGGCGTGTTCGAGTGGCCGGAGGGCGGCGGCGCTTTCTTGAGTCACGACGATCCCGAGCCCTTGCCGCCGCTTTATTGGCTGCGCAACCACGGCCTGGCTCGGCACGACCAGGCGATCCGCGATTTCGTCGCCGATCTAGAACCCCGCGCCGCAGCGGCCGACGCGCGCATCGAGCTGCTGCACGACCTGATGAAGCGTATCAGCGGTCGAGTAAAATACGCGGTCGGCGCCACCGACATAGAGGTCGGCGCCGGCGTGGCGCTGAGGCGCGGCGCCGGGGTGTGCCAGGACCACGCGCATCTGTTCGCCGCCTGCTGCCGGGCGCTCGGCATCCCCGCGCGCTATGTCAGCGGCTATCTCAGGGTTCACGACGAGCTGCGCGGGCCGGCAAGTCATGCCTGGGCCGAGGCCTTCGTGCCTTCCCTCGGCTTCGTGGGCTTCGACCCGGCCAACGGCATCTGCCCCACGGGCGAGTACCTGAAGCTCGCGGTCGGGCTCGACTACCGCGAGGCGGCGCCCGTGACCGGCCGGCGGCTCGGCGGCGGCGAGGCGCGCATGGAGGTCGAGGTCGAGGTGCGCCAGGTCCGCTAGGCGCGTGAATCCGCCCCGGTTTGGTGCTATGTGATCCCCCCGTCGGCGGGGGATCGAGGAATCGCGATGACGTATTGCGTCGGCATGCTGCTGAAGGACGGATTGGTCATGCTGTCCGATTCCCGCACCAACGCGGGCGTCGACAACATCGCCACCTTCCGCAAGATGACGGTGTGGGAAAAGCCGGGCGAACGCGTGATCGCGCTGATGTCGGCCGGCAACCTGGCGATCACCCAGGCCGTGGTCACAATGCTGGACGAAGGCATGGGCGAGGGCGGCGAGACGATCGGCGGCGCGCCGTCGATGTTCGCCGCCGCGCAGATGGTCGGCAAGGCGGTGCGCGCGGTCGACACCGAAGTCGGCGGCTCGCTCGAGGCCAAGGACCCCGGCGCGTTCAATGTCAGCCTGCTGCTGGGCGGGCAGATCAAGGCAAGGCGCTGCCGGCTGTTCCAGGTCTACGCCGCCGGCAACTTCATCCACGCCACCGAATCGACGCCGTTTTTCCAGATCGGCGAGCACAAATACGGCAAGCCGATCCTCGACCGGGCGCTGGCCTTCGACACCGATCTGCGCCGCGCGGCCAAGCTGGCGCTGATCTCGATGGATTCGACCCTGCGCTCGAATCTCACGGTCGGGCCGCCCTTGGACCTGCTGATCTACCGCACCGACGCGCTCAAGGTCGAGTTGCGCCGCACCATCGACGAGGACGACCCGTATTTTCTGACCATCCGCCAGGGCTGGTCCACGTCCCTGCGCAATGCCTTGGCCGATCTTCCCGACGTTCCATGGTAAGCGGGTTTTCGCCGCCCGTTTCCGCGCCACATCCAATCGCGTCGATGTGAACCGGACAGCGGCCGGGGCGTTCTCGCCGCCCCCCGGCGATTCCGTTAATATTCTCCCATCGGGGGACCGCGGGCGGGGAAGCCCGGCAACGCGGCCCATAGAGGGGAAGCGCGCGCGATCCGCAGCGCCGTGCTCGAAAGGAACAATAGCGACATGGCCAAGTTCAGCTTCACGGTCAATGGAGCCGCGAAATCGGTCGACTCGCGCGATCCGGCGCAGCCGCTGCTCTATGTGCTGCGCAACGCGCTGGGCCTGACCGGCGCGAAATACGGCTGCGGTCTGGGCCAGTGTGGGGCATGCACCGTGCTGGTGGACGGCCAGGCCGTGCGCTCGTGCCTGCTGCCGGTATCGGCCGTTTCCGGCAAGCAGGTCACCACCATCGAGGGCTTGGGCACGCCCGAAAAGCCCCATCCCGTGCAGGCCGCCTTTATCGCCGAGCAGGCGGCGCAGTGCGGCTATTGCGCCAACGGCATGGTGATGACCACCGCCGCGCTGCTGCAAGAGAATCCACGGCCGACGCTGGAGCAGGCCAAGGACGCCCTGGCCGGCAATCTGTGCCGCTGCGGCACCCAGCACCGCATCGTGCGCGCGGTGATGCGCGCCGCGGGGAGGGCCTGAGCCATGGCCGCCGCGATGAACTTCGACGTTTCGCGCCGCGCGCTGTTGAAATCCGGCGGCGCGCTGGTGATCGGTCTCGGACTGTCGAAGCCCGGTCTTTCCCAGGTTCTGGCCGGCGCCGACCGGCTCTTGGGCAAGACGCTCGACCCGGGCGAGCTCGACGGCCTGTTCGCCGTCCACGCCGACGGCTCGGTCACGCTGTTCACGGGCAAGGTCGATCTCGGCCAGGGCCTGCGCGTCGCCTACAAGCAGATCGTGGCCGAGGAGTTGGGCGTCTCATTCGAGCGCGTCTCGCTGGTCGAGGGCGATACCGCGCTGACCCCCGACCAGGGGCCCACCGCCGGCAGCACCGGCATCCCGCGCGCGGGCATGCATATCCGCCGCGCCGCGGCCACCGCGCGCGAGGCGCTGATCCGCATCGCCACCGAGCAGCTGGGCCTGCCGGCCGACGAGCTCGAGGCCGTCAACGGCGAGGTGCGGCCCAAAGCGGGCGGCAGGGGTATCGGCTTCGGCGCGCTGATCGGCGACCGGCGCTTCGCCCTCAAGGTCGATCCCAAGGCGAAGCTCAAGGACCCCGACGCCTATGCCGTCGTGGGCAAGCCGCTGGCGCGGCCCGACGTGCCGGGCAAGGTCACGGGCACGCACATGTTCGTCCACGACTTCAAGCTGCCGGGCATGTTGCACGGCCGCGCCATCCGCCCGCCCGCGGTCGGCGCCAAGCTCGTATCGGTGGACGAATCCTCGATCAAGCACGTTCCCGGCGCGCGCGCGGTACGGGTCAACGGCTTCCTCGGCGTGGTGGCGGAGGACGAGTGGGACGCCATCAGCGCCGCCAAGGCGCTTAAGGCCGTCTGGTCCGACAGCGCGCCGCTGGTCGGCCACCAGCGCGTGCGCGACTGGATGCTAGCGGGGCCGTTCGAATCGGACCAGAAGGTGGTCAACAAGGGCAATGTCGATGCCGCCCTGGCCGCCGCGCCCGAAAAATTGGAGGCGACGTTCTACTGGCCGCTTCAAACCCACGGCTCGATGGGGCCGTCCTGCGCCGTGGCCGACTTGCGCGACGGGGCGCTGACGGTATGGACCGCCTCGCAGGCGACGCACCGCTTCCGCGGCGTCTATGCCAAGATGCTGGACCTGCCGCCGGAAAAAGTGCGCCTCATCTATCTCGACGGCTCGGGCTGTTATGGCATGAACGGCCACGACGACGCAGGCGCCGACGCGATCCTTTTGTCGCGCGCGACCGGCCGGCCGGTGCGCGTGCAATGGAGCCGCGCCGACGAGCCCGGCTGGGACCCCAAGGGCCCGCCGCAACTTCTGAAGATGCAGGGCGCGGTGACGCCCGAGGGCAAGATCGCCGCCTGGCGCGCCGAGATGTGGATACCCAAGGCCACGGCGGGGCTGCCGAACGTGCCGCTATTGGCGGCGGTCGAGGCGGGCATCGCCCAAACGCCGGGAATTTCCACCGGCCTCATCAGCCAAAACGGCGACCCGCCCTACGCCGCCGAGAACGTCGAGGTGCTGGTGCACTGGCTGAAGGACTCGCCGCTGAGGCCCAGCAACATCCGCGCCCCCGGCAAGATCGCCAATAGCTGGGCGGTGGAGAGCTTCATCGACGACCTGGCGCTGAAGGCGGGCAAGGACCCGCTGGAATTCCGCCTCTCGGGCCTGTCCAATCCGCGCGCCATCGCGGTGCTGAAGCGCGCGGCCGAGCTCTTGGGCTGGAAGCCGCGCACCGCGCCCGGACGCACCGGCCGCGGCCAGGGCATCGCGTTCGTGCACTACAAGCACAACGAAACGCTGGTGGCGATCGGCATGGAGGTGGACGTCGACCGCAATACCGGCCAGGTCAAGGTCAGGAAGATCGCGTGCGCGCACGATTGCGGCCAGGTCATCAACCCCGACGCGGTCAAGCAGCAGGTCGAGGGCAACATCCTGCAGACCTTGAGCCGCACGCTGTTCGAGGAGGTCGCCTTCGACCAGGCGCGGGTGACCAGCCTGGACTGGGCCGACTACCCGATCCTGACCTTCCCCGACGTGCCCGACATGGCGGTTGAGCTGATCGATAGGCCCAAGGAGCCGCCGCTGGGCGCGGGCGAGGCCGCCACCACGCCCGTCCCGGGGGCGCTGGCCAACGCCATCCTCGACGCGGTGGGCGTGCGCGTGCGCACCGTGCCGATCACGCCGCAGCGCGTCAAAGAGGCTCTTGCCCGCGGGGCGGCCTGAATATCCGCGCGGCCAAGTTTATTTTCATGGTCCCCCTAGGCGGGCGGCGCTTGCCTGCCTAGGCTTCCCTTCATGGCCGTGCGCGATACAGGGTTGGAATTCGCCGGTCCCGCCGCGCGCTTGAGCCCGGCGGGCATGGCCGGGGCTTGCGCCATCCTCGGCATCGGCGAAGCCGAATTGCGCGCCGTGCTGGCGGTCGAGGCCCTGGGCGGCGGCTTCCTGCCCGACGGCCGGCCGAAGATCCTGTTCGAGCGCCACTGGTTCCACCGCCTGACCCAGGGCCGCCATTCCGCCGCGCATCCCGACATCAGCGATACGAAGCCTGGCGGCTACCAAGGCGGGACCGCGGAATACGCGCGGCTTGCGCGCGCCATCGCGCTCGACCGCCCGGCGGCGCTGGACAGCGCTTCCTGGGGCCTCGGCCAGATCATGGGTTTCAACGCCAAGAAGGCGGGCTACGAAAACGCCGGGGCGATGGCCGAAGCCTTCGCCCTGAGCGAGGACGCGCAGGTCGCGGCGGTCGCGCGCTTCATCGCCGCCAGCGGCGCCGGGCGGCACCTCGCGGCGCATGACTGGGCCGCGTTCGCGCGCGCATACAACGGACCACGCTTTCGCGACAACGCCTACGACGAGAAGCTCGCCGCCGCCTACGCGCGGCTCGCGGCGCAAGGCCGTGCGCCCGCGACCATGCCAGATCAAGCCTGAGTTTCACCCGCGGAGCGAAGGACCACCATGCCCGAGATTTTCGACGTAACCGTCGTCGCCTTGCGTCCCGGAACCAACGCGGCGGCGCTGAAGCGCCTCGGCGAAACTCTGGCGGCGCCCGGCGCGCGCGGCCGGCTGCTGGCGTGCTGGTATTCCGACATCGGCGCGCTGAACCAGATAATGGTCGTCCGCGGCTTCGCCTCCGAGCGGGCGCTGAGCGAGGACCGCAAGGCGCTCGCGCTGGGCGGCGACCCGTTCGGCCTGGGCGACATAATGGCCGCCTGCGACTCCGACCGTTTCGTCCCGTTCGATTTCGTCCCGCCGATGCGGCCGGGCAAAGTCGGACCGGTGTTCGAGGTGCGCACGTACCTGACCAAGCCCGACGGCTTGGCCGGCACGGTGGAGATTTGGCGCAAGCACCTGCCGGCGCGGCTGAAACTTTCGCCGATCCTCACCGCCATGCACGCGCTGGGCGGCGCCACGCCGCGCTTCATGCACGTCTGGCCCTACCCCGACATGAACGCGCGCCAGGCCATCAGAGCCGAGGCGGTGAAGCAGGGCGTCTGGCCGCCGCCCGGCGGCGCGGGGCGCCTGCAGACCATGCGCTCCGACATATACTTCGCGGCCGATTTCTCGCCGATCCGGTAGCGCCGCCTAGCGTTTGGCCTTGGCCTCCTGGATCGCCCGCCACACGCGCTCGGGCGTGGCGGGCATGTCGATATGCTTGATGCCGTATTCGGCGAGCGCGTCGATGACCGCGTTCATCACCGACGGCAGGGCGCCGGCGCAGCCCGCCTCGCCGCAGCCCTTGACGCCCAGGGGATTGGTGGTGGCCCTGGTCGGCTCGCTGAGGAACGAGAAGTTCGGCACGTCGGCGGCGCGCGGCAGCGCATAGTCCATGAACGAGCCGGTCAACAGCTGCCCGTCCTCGTTGTAGACCACGCGCTCGGCCAGCGCCTGGCCGATGCCCTGCACCACGCCGCCATGGCATTGGCCCTCGACGATCATCGGGTTCAGAATCGCGCCGAAATCGTTCACGGTCGAGTACTTCACCACCTCCACGACGCCGGTGTCGGGGTCGATCTCGACCTCGGCGATGTGGCAGCCGTTGGGAAAGGTCGACGGCACGCCGTCGATCTTGTCGTTGACGTCCAGCGAGTCGGGCACGCCCGCCGGCAGGTTCATGCCGGCCTTGAGCTTCGCCGCCAGTTCGAGGATGCCGATCGACCGATCGGTGCCGGCGATGGCGAAGCGTCCGCCGGCGAATTCGATGTCGGCCGCTGCCGCCTCCAAGGCGTGGGCGGCGATCTGCTTGCCCTTCTCGATCACCAGTCCCGCGGCTTTCACCAGCGCGGCGCTGCTGTTCATGGCCGAGCGCGACCCGCCGGTGCCGCCGCCGGCGACCAGCTGGTCGCTGTCGCCCTGCAGCAGCTTCACGCGGTCCACCGGCACGCCCAGCAGGTCGTACAGCACCTGGGCGAAAGGCGTTACGTGGCCCTGGCCGTAGTCCAGCGTGCCGCTCAGGATCGTCACCGTGCCGTCGGATTCGAACCGCACCCCGCCGCTTTCCGGATTGGCCGGGGCGGTCACTTCCAGAAAACTGCCGATGCCGTGCCCACGCAAACGGCCGCGCGCGCGGCTTTGGGCCCGGCGCTTGTCGAACCCGTCCCAGTCCGCGGCGGCGAGCGCCTTGTCCAGCACGGCGCGGAAATTGCCGCTGTCGTAGGTCAGGTCCGACGGCGCCTTGTAGGGGATCTGCTCGGGCCGGATATGGTTGCGGCGGCGCAGCTCGACCTTGTCGATGCCCATCTCGGCCGCGGCCGCGTCGACCAGCCGCTCCATGTAGTAGTTCGACTCGGGCCGTCCCGCGCCGCGATAGGCCCCGACCGGCGAGGTGTTGGTGAAGGCGCATTTCATCGACACTTCCAAAATCGGCGTGGCGTAGACGCCGACCGTGTTCTTCACCACGTTCAACGTGCCCATCAGCGGCGTGACATAGGTCAGGTACGAGCCCACGTTGACGAAGCCCGCGATGCGCACGGCCAGGAACTTGCCGTCCTTGTCCAGCGCCAGCTCGCCCAATAGGTCGTGGTCGCGGCCGTGATGGTCCGACACGAAGCTGCCCGAGCGTTCGTCGGTCCACTTCACCGGGCGGCCGAGCAGGCGCGCGCCGTGCAGCAGGCAGGCATATTCCGGATAGACCGAGGCCTTCATCCCGAACGACCCGCCCACGTTGCCCGCGAGCACGCGCAGCTTCTCCACCGGCACGTTCATGATGTCCTGCGCCATCTGGCGCCGAAGACCCATCACGCCCTGGCAGCCGATCCGAAGCGTGTAGCGGCCGTTGCCGGGCTCGTACTCGCCGATCGCCGCGCGCGGCTCCATCGGCGCCACCACGACGCGGTTGTTGATGAGGTTCAGGCGCGTGACGTGCGCGGCGGCGGCGAAGGCGGCGTCGGCCTTGGCGGCGTCGCC
>JBQTIS010000417.1:0-5959 GCA_052387895.1 Rhodospirillales bacterium
GGCCGGGCAGCGCCGCCGCCTGTCGCTGGCGCGGGTCGCGGCGCTGCCGCGCGCGCTATGGCTGCTGGACGAGCCTTCGGTCGGGCTCGACACCGAGGCCGAGGCGGCGCTCCTCGCCGCGATCGCGGCGCATCGCCGCGCGGGCGGGGTGGCCGTCGTCAGCACCCATGCCGCGCTCGCGCTGCCGCGCGCGCGCGCGCTCGATCTCGCTTCCTTCGCCGCATTCGATCCCGATCCGGCGTTCGCAGCCGCGCCGGCCGCTCCATGACCGCGTTCCTCGCCCTGCTGGCGCGCGATCTGCGCCTGGCGCTGCGCCAGGGCGTGGACGCGGCCATGGCGGTGCTGTTCTTCGTCGTCGCGGTGGCGCTGTTTCCCTTCGGCGTCGGACCCGACGCCGAGATTCTGGCGCGCATCGCGCCGGGCGTGCTGTGGGTAATGGCGCTCTTGGCCGCGTTGCTGTCGCTCGACCGGCTGTTCCTCGCGGACTACGAGGACGGCGCGCTCGAGCTGATCGCGCTGTCGCCGGCGCCGCTGATGCTCTCGGTGCTGGCCAAGATCGCGGCGCATTGGCTGGTCGCCGGATTGCCGCTGGTGCTGGCGGCGCCGGTGCTGGCGCTGCTGCTGCACCTGCCGGCCCAGGGATTCGCGACCCTGGTGCTGGCGATGCTTCTCGGCACGCCGGTCCTCAGCCTGATCGGCGCGGTGGGCGCGGGCCTGGCGCTGGGGGCGCGGCGCGGCGGCGTGCTGGTCGCGCTATTGGTGCTGCCGCTCTATGTCCCCGCGCTGATCTTCGGCGCGGCGGCGGTCGACGCGGCGCTTTTGGGCCAGTCGGCGCGGCCGCATCTCTTGCTCCTGGGGGCGCTGCTGGCGGCGGCGCTGCCGCTATGTCCCGTGGCGGCGGCCGCCGCCGTGCGCCAGGCGCTGGAATAGAAGCGGCGACAGCCGGGCGATCCCGGCCAGCCGATTCAGGGGTTTACCAACCATTAAGTATAAATAATAACCAAGATTCCTTGCGTAAACCAAAGGAACGAGCCGATTTTATCTATCAATTGGCTAAAATTATCTTGCATTTAATCTAATTTGTCCGTAAAGCTGATCCTGTTCACGGCAACAAGCCGGTGGGCGGTCCCAACGGGAGACCGTCGGCACGCAGGACGTGGCAGTGAACGCCGGAGCGCCAGTGAGGGCGCCCGCGCATCAAAGGCTTCGACAGGTAGGAGGGGCCCATGCCGGTCTTCAACGGCACGCCTGCAAGCGAATTCATTCCAGGCACGCCCGACGTCGACACCATCTTCGGTGACGGCGGCGACGACTATTTGCGCGGCCTCGCCGGCGACGACTCGCTGTTCGGCGAAGCGGACAACGACACGCTCCAGGGCAACGCGGGCGCGGACCTTCTGGTCGGCGGCGCCGGCAGCGACTGGGCGACCTATTTCGCCTCGCTCGATCCGGTCCACGTGGACCTGGCGGCGGGCACCGGCCAGTACGGCGACGCCGAGGGCGACATCCTCCAAGGCATCGAGAACCTGTTCGGCGCGGCCAACGCCGATAGCGACCTTTACGGCGACGCCGGCAGCAACATCCTGGTCGGCTTCGACGGCGACGACCTGCTGGCCGGCCGCGACGGCGACGACGTGCTGATCGGCCAGAACGGCGAAGACACGCTCTACGGCGAGGACGGCGACGACATCCTCAACGGCGGCGCCGGGGCCGACGTGCTCGACGCCGGCAACGGCGTCGACTGGGCCGACTACAACGACGCGCCCACGGGTGTGCGCGTGGATCTGCGCACCTTCGCGCCCCAGGACGATCCCGGCTCGTGGTCCGACGGCGACACGCTCAAGGGCGTCGAGAACGTTTGGGGCAGCGTCAACGGCGCCAACCTGCTGTTCGGCAACTGGGATCACAACATCCTGGTCGGCTACGACTTCAACGACACGCTGTTCGGATTCTGCGGCAACGACGGCCTGATCGGCGGCGGCGGCGACGACACCGCCTTCGGCGGCAAGGGCATGGATTGGCTCGAGGGCGACGGCGGCGACGACACGCTGTTCGGCCAGCAGGACGACGACGTGCTCAGCGGCGGCGACGGCAACGACGTGGTGCGGCCCGGCGGCGGCGAGGACATCGCCAACGGCGACAACGGCCATGACACGGTATTCGGCGGCCACGGCGACGACTTCAGCTCGGGCGGCGACGGCAACGACGTGGTCTGGGGCAACAAGGGCAACGACACCGTCGTCGGCAACGACGGCGACGACACGGTGATCGGCGGCAGCGGCAACGACCTGCTGATCGGCGGCGACGGCAACGACGTGGTGCGCGGCGGCTTCGGCGACGACACGCTGTTCGGCGGCGACGGCGACGACACGCTCTACGGCTCGATGGGCAACGACGTGTTCAAGGGCGGCATGGGCTGCGACACGCTGTTCGTCAACGACGACCCGGACGTGGACGTGCTGGTCTACAACTCGATCTTCGAGGCCATGGACATCGTCCGCGGGTTCCAGATCGAGGACAAGTTCGACTTCTCGGCCCTGCCCGGCTTCAACAGTTTCGCCGACGTGCAGTCGATCCTGTCGACCGACGCCAAGGGCCACGCGGTGTTCACCTTCGCGCCGGGCTTCACCATCACCGTGATGAACCACGACGCCAGCTTCTTCACGGCCGACCACTTCATCCTGTAACGAGGGTCGACGGGGCCGCCGGGGAGCGGCCCCATTCTTCTGCTTCTCCGCGAAAACATCCTGGAAGCCTGATCTCTCCTCCCAAACTCTCCTCTCGATCGCATTCGCCCGCGATCGTCTCGGCCGGATGGGGGCAACTCTATCCGGCCCCTTTTTTCCACGGGCCGGTCGTGTTGGCGGTGGCAGGCGACTTTGCCCAACTATTTGGATAGTTCATCAACTGATTGGAAAAATTGGTAATTTTCACTATTTACCCACGTAATTGGATAGTATTCGTTAACCATATATTAATTATCAGTTGAATTTCTGATCAACCTCCCTATACCTTCCGGACAATTCCCTGAGAGCCTTCCACGTAGGGTCGCTCCAAGGGATGGCAGGCGCGCCAAGCGCCGCTGTCCCAGACCGGTCGCCGAACGCTCGTGCCCGAGGATCGGGCGGCTTTCGGCCGGGCGAGACAGGTAAGGAGCGACCCAATGGCCGATCTATACGGCGACCAGCCCGGCGGCAATGCGCTGGGCTCGCTCGGCGCCGCCACCAATTCCTTCGCCGACAGCCTCGACGGCACCGCCGGCAACGACACGCTGCACGGCCTCAACCTCGACGACACGATCTTCGGGCTCGGCGGCCTCGACACGCTGTTCGGCGACAGCGGCAACGACACGCTCGACGGCGATCTCGCCAACGACAAACTGTTCGGCGGCGCGGGCAACGATACGCTGATCGGCGGCGCGGGCGCCGATGTGCTGGACGGAGGCGCGGGCGCCGACGCGGCGTCGTACCAGACCGCGGCCGCGGGCGTGACCGTCAACCGCGCCACCAACGTCCATACCGGCGACGCGGCCGGCGACACGTTCGTCTCGATCGAGGCGATCAAGGGCTCCGACCATGCCGACGTCATGACCGGGTCGAATTCGCTCGCCGACTCGTTCTTCGGCGGCGACGGCGCCGACACGCTGATGGGCGGCAGCGGCGACGACCGGCTGTGGGGCGACGCGGGCGCCGACACGCTGAACGGCGCCGCGGGCACCGACCACGCCAACTACGACAATTCGGCCCTGGGGGTCGCCGTCGACCTGAATCTGGCCGTGCAGGCCGATCCCGGCACCGATGCCGACGGCGACGAGCTGATCTCGATCGAAAGCGTGCACGGCTCGCTGGTCGGCGCCAACTTCCTCGTCGGCACGGATGGGGTGGGCGAGCACCTGAAGGGCGGCAATGCCGGCGACTTGTTGATCGGCAATGGCGGGGCCGACCACCTCGAAGCGCTCGACGGCGACGACTTTCTCGTGGGCGGCGGCGGCAACGACACCTTGCAGGGCGACGCCGGGTCCGACACCGCCAGCTTCTTCGACGAAGCCACGGGCAAGGTGATCGTCAATCTGACCATGGGCTCGAGCCCCGGCATCGCCTTCGGCCCGGACATCGGCGTGGACAAGCTGGTCGGCGTCGAGAATGTGGTCGTCGGCGACACCGGCAGCCGGGTGAACGGCTCGGCCGCGGACAACACGATGATCGGCGGCCTGGGCAACGATACGTTCAACGGCTTCCAGGGCGACGACTTCCTGTTCGGAAGTAGCGGCGACAACGTGCTGAACGGCGCCGCCGGCAACGACGTGCTGGAAAGCGGCGATGGCGACGACAGGCTATACGGCGGCTCGGGCAACGACTTCATCGACGCCGGCGGCGGCGGCGACACGGCCTTGGGCGGCGCGGGCGACGACGAGATCAGCGGCGGCGGCGGCAACGACCTGCTGCTGGGCGACCTTGGCAACGACACGATCGACGGCGGCGCGGGCAACGACGCGCTGAGGGGCGGCGCGGGCGTGGACGTGTTCGTGTTCGCGCCGGGCTACGAGGCCGACACGATCCTCGACTTCACCAAGTTCGACAAGCTGGACCTGACCGGGTTCGGGTTCGGCGGCTTCAGCGACGTGCTGGCGCTGCCGGTTGTGACCTTCTTCAAAGGTTTCACGCTCGATTTCGGCGGCGGCGACATGCTGACGGTCAAGGGCCAGACCTACGGCTTCTTCGCCGCCCACGTCGCCAGCGAAGTGCTGCTTTAGCCGATTGTTTCCTTAACCGCGCCGGGACGCTCCGGGACCGGGGCGCCCCGTTCCTTTACCCTCGGCACAGGTATGCACGCGTCCGCGCAATACAATAATCCCCGCATAATCCAAGAATTTTACAAAAGTCTATTGTTTTTAATGTGATAGCCAGATCTGGCATACACCCGGGCATCCCTAGACAGCTATGCATCGGATAGAATGTACACACGATGTTTACCATAAGGGTTGAAAATCGGGGTTAATCCAGTATCATTCCATCCATTCAACCAAGGGGGTTCGCAGGTAGGGGTGCTCCCAATGGGGTCGGGCGGCTAGTCGTCGCCGGGCCCGGGGATGACCGCCAAACCGCGCGCACGTAATGCGCCGGCGGCCGGTCGTTGGGCAACACAGGGGTCACTCCTATGGCCGTCACCTTTCCCGGCACTGGCGCAGACGACGTATTTCCCGGCACAGCGGGGGTCGATGACACGGCGTTCGGACTTGCCGGCAACGACACGCTCAACGGCGACACCGGCAACGACACGCTCGATGGCGGCGCCGACAACGATACGCTCGGTGGCGACGCCGGCAACGACCTGCTGATCGGCGGCACGGGCGCGGACAGCCTCGACGGCGGCGCGGACAGCGACACCGCCAGCTATGCGGGCTCGGCCGCGGGCGTGACGGTAAACCTGCTGGCCGACACCGCCTCGGGCGGCGACGCGGCCGGCGACACGCTCGATTCGATCGAGAACCTGATCGGTTCGGCCTTCGTCGACACGCTGACCGGCGACGGCGGCGCGAACGTGATCGACGGCGGCGACGGCAACGATACGATCAACGGCAGCGGCGGCGACGACACGCTGTTCGGCGGCCTGGGCGACGACGACCGGATCACCGGCGGCGCGGGCAACGACACCATCGACGGCGGCGCGGGCACCAACGACCACGCGCTCTATACTGGCTCGGGCGCCGGCGTGACGGTCGACCTGAACATCGTCGGGGCGCAGGTCAGCGCCGGCGACGCGTCGGGCGACGTGCTGAGCGGCATCGAAAGCGTGCACGGAGCGACCGGCTTCGCCAACATCCTCACCGGCACCGACGCCGTGGGCGAGCACCTCAAGGGCGGCACCGTGGCCGACACGCTGACCGGCGGCGGCGGTAACGACTGGCTGGACGCCGAGGACGGCGCCGACACCGCCAGCGGCGGCGCCGGCGTCGACA